>DBEZOM010000264.1:0-5268 GCA_048252855.1 Ruminococcus sp. | reverse complement strand
ACACTGTATCATCAAACATATTAAAAAGCTTGTCGTTTATGCTGTCTGCGATTACTGAGATCATAAGCATTTTTCTCTTTGTAAATTCTCTAACACTTTGCTCATCTTCATATATAATAAGTTTCAAAAATTCGTATTCGTTATCGTCAAGCGGCAGTTCATCACTTGTCGAATTATACTCACTGATTTGCTCGTTAGAATTATCTTCAATGTTAATATCTTCGAGTTCAGCGTCGTCAAATGCCTCTTCCTCAGTAATAAGTTTCTCGCAAGTAACGTCTGCCGCAGCGCGAATTTGTCCGAGTTTGGAAACGTCTATCGTAATTTCACGCGGTGGTTCAGGTGCTTTTTCAATAGTCTTTTTTACGCTCAAACTGCTTCTCTCACCGATAGTTTTCTCAATGATCTGCTCAAACGTTTTCGTGATCTTGTCGGGCTTTAAGTATGGTTCAACGCCTAATTTCACGCGCAGAGCACGGTCAACCGCTTTGACAAGCGTGCCCAGTTCGGTGCTTTTCTTGTGGCTTCCGTAATATTTTTCGCAAGTCCAGAAACCGTTTTCGCAGCGGTATTTTTGCACGCCGCTCACGGAATACTCGTAATTATCGCGCTTTATGCGGTCGAAAAACACCGCCGAGCTGAACATATAGTACGAGATCGAAGCACGTTTTCCGAAAAGTTTTTCGCAATATCCGCGTTTTCGGTTCTTTGAGTAGTATTCGCAGACCTTTCTGAACACCTCGCAAATCGTTTTCTCGGTGATGTCGGGATAGTTTTTATACAGTTTAGAGCGGTCAAGCCGATAGCTCGAAAGCTCAGTAATTGCAGCAAAAAGCACGCCGTCGTCCATGTCTGTACAGTTCTCCAATGCAAGTACGTTTTTGTCAAAATCAGTGCGCGCAAGGTCGGCTATAAGCTCAGGGTCAAGGTCGTAATACACAGCGAAATCGTTTAACCAAAGCCTTACGTAGTTTTCAATTCGGTCGTCTATTTTACCGAAATTTTCACGAAAATTCTGTAATTTTACGAAACCGTCTTTCGGGTCAGCCGAGCCGATGCCGTTCAGAAGTTCGTAAATGTAGACAAATGCGAACGCAAGCGGCGCAGGATCGTATTGCCCGTGACGAATTTTAGTGCGCCACGAAAAATATCCTCGCAGTTGATCGTCATTCATATCGCGATATGTTGGGTAATATCTTACAAAATCACCGTAATATTCATAATCATCCTCAAAAGCTTCCATAAATTTTGCCTGTTTATAGAAAATCTCGGCGGTCGACATATCCAATGAATGGTAACTTCGCGCTATTGCTTTCATCTCGCGGTACTTCGGCGGCGTGAAATTTTTCATCTTCGAGGCGGGTATCAGTATCGGCTGGTCGGTGTAGACTTTTTCGGAAAAGTTTCGGCTGTTTTTCTGCCGCAGATCTTCCATTATTTTGTTGATTATCTCTTTTGTGTCTGCCAATTCTGCCCACCTCCGCTCGCTATATACCTTATATTATAGCACCCTTGCGCGCAAATGTCAACATATGTTCGCGGATCGCACGGGCGAAAAAAATTCATAAAATATCTATTGACAACCTTAAAATCTGAGAGTATTATATTATTATATCCAAAAGCTGCGACGGGAACGGAGCAGGGAAATGCCTTACAGAGAGCGGCAGGTTGGTGGAATGCCGCAGGAAAGCCCTGAGCAGATCATCCCCGAGCCTGCGAAGTGAATGTTTTTGCTTTAGCTTCGCACGTTTCCTGCGTTAAAGGGCAATGAGTGGCTGCTTTTTGCGGCAAACGAAGTGGTAACACGGAGAATTTTACGTCTTCGCCTTCGATTTTTATCGAAAGCGGAGATTTTTTATTTTGTATGGAAAGGTAATGGTGGTAATTTATGCTGACTCTGGATAAAGTCTACAAGGCTTCTCACGTTCTGAAAGAGGTGCTCGCACCTACTCAGTGCATTAAAGCGAAAAAGATCAATCCTGATGCTGACGTTTACCTCAAAACGGAAAATTTGCAGGTAACAGGTTCGTTCAAGGTGAGAGGTGCGTATTTCAAAATTTCCCAGCTTACGGACGAGGAGAAGGCAAGGGGAGTTATCGCTTGTTCCGCGGGTAACCACGCTCAGGGCGTTGCACTTGCCGCTAAAAAGAATGGCATAAAAGCCGTAATTTGCCTGCCCGACGGCGCGCCGATCTCTAAGGTCGAGGCTACCAGAAGCTACGGCGCTGAGATCTGCCTTGTTCCGGGCGTTTACGACGACGCTTACAACAAAGCGCTCCAGCTTAAAGAGGAAAATAATTACACATTTATACACCCCTTCGATGACGAAAACGTTATCGCAGGTCAGGGAACTATCGGCCTTGAGCTTCTCGAACAGCTTCCCGACCTCGACGCGGTAGTCGTTCCGGTCGGCGGCGGCGGACTTATCTCGGGCGTTGCGTTCGCGCTGAAATCGCTCAACCCGAACATCAAAGTCTACGGCGTTCAGGCGACGGGCGCACCTTCTATGGTAAATTCTCTCAAAGATGATAAGATCGAGTGCCTCGACTCCGTTTCGACCATCGCCGACGGTATCAAGGTTAAAGAGCCGGGCGAGCACACTTTTGAGCTTTGCAAGAAGTACGTTGACGACGTTGTTACCGTTACCGATGATGAGATTTCCTCGGCTATCCTCGCGCTGATCGAGCAGCATAAGCTTATCGCCGAGGGCGCGGGCGCTGTCTCCGTTGCGGCGGTAATGTTCAACAAAGTTCCCGTCAAGGGCAAGAAGGTCGTTTGCCTTGTTTCGGGCGGCAATATCGACGTTACTATCCTCTCGCGCGTTATCAAGCGCGGTCTGCTCAAGTCCGGCCGTTCCGACACGCTGACTATCCAGCTTGAGGATAAACCCGGTCAGTTGAGAGATGTTTCCAAGCTTATCGCAGATCTCGGCGGCAACGTTGTTTCCGTTCACCACGAGCGCGCCAGCGAGGACAGCGACATCACCGACTGCATCCTCCGCATAGTTCTCGAAACCAGAAATTACGAGCACAAGGCCGAGATAAGAAAGGCTCTTACCGATGCAGGCTTCAAGCTTGTCAACAAGTAATAGGCGGCAGATATGGCAGAAAATTGGCAAAAATCAGTCGCCGCGATAGTTGAACGCGATGGCAAAGTCCTCCTCGTTCGTCACACTTACGGCGCGGGCAAGGGCAGGCTGATAATCCCCGGCGGCTATCTGAAAGATAACGAAACTCCCCAGCAGGCTTGCGTGCGTGAGGTGCTGGAGGAAACAGGTATCACGGCTGAGCCAAAGCAACTGGTAGGTGTTCGCTTTAATCTCAAAGATTGGTACGTTGTTTTCGCGGCGGATTATGTCGGCGGCGAAGCACATTCCGACGGCGACGAAAACAGCGAAGCGGTGTGGGTGGATATTGACGAAGCCCTTGCCCGCGACGACGTTCCCGACCTCACGCGTAAGCTCATCGCCGCGTATAAAAACGGCAGCTCGCTGGAGTACACCGAATTCGTCAGCCGCGAAAATCACGGTACATATTCACTTTACTGCTGATCGGCAGTATGTTCAAATATCAAATATAAAGGAGTAGATCAACATGGCAGAAACAGTTTACACCAAGAATGCACCCGACGCGATAGGCCCTTATTCGCAGGCTAAAAAGGTCGGCGGACTCATCTTCACTTCGGGTCAGATAGCTATCGACCCCGCAGTAGGCGATGTTACCGCTAAGACCATCGAAGAGCAGACAGAGCAGGTTTGCAAGAACCTTGCGGCTGTACTCGAAGCGGCAGGAAGCAGCCTTGATAAGGCTGTAAAGACCGTTTGCTTCCTCAAGGAAATGAGCGATTTTGCAGCGTTTAACGGCGTTTACGGAAAGTACTTCACTTCTAAGCCCGCGCGTTCCTGCGTTGCTGTAAAGCAGCTTCCTAAGGACGTTCTTGTTGAAGTTGAGGTCATCGCAGAAGCTTGATCTTCGCAAAATATTGTCAAAAATCTTTAAAAGGCGGATACTTCTCCGCCTTTTTTCATGAACGAAAGGGGCAGCTGGAATGCTTGCGAGAAAGCTGAAACGCAGATTGATAGCAGAGTCGGAGTCGGCCGGGCACTACATGTTCATATTTTTTAGATGGACAGTCATAGCTGCGGTCACGGGCGTGGTCGGCGGAGTTGTCGGCGCGCTCTTCCACATGGCGGTAAACGCCGCTACCGAGTTCCGCGGAGAGCACGGCTGGGTCATCTTCACGCTGCCCGCCGCGGGCGCGCTCATCGCGCTGATCTACCACATTTTCGGCTTCGATAACGACGGCGGCACGAACCTTATAATCAGCTCGATACGCACAAAAGACCACGTCCCCCTGCGAATGGCACCGCTGATATTTGTCGCAACGGTGATAACCCACCTTGCGGGCGGCTCGGCGGGACGTGAGGGCGCGGCGCTGCAGCTCGGCGGCAGTATCGGCAACCGCATTGGCGAACTTTTCGGTGTTAAGGAACAGGACATCGGACTGGCGGTGATGTGCGGCATGAGTGCTCTCTTTTCGGCGCTTTTCGGCACGCCGCTTACCGCCTGCTTTTTCGCGATGGAGGTCATAAGCGTCGGCGTTATCTACTACGCGGGGCTCGTCCCGTGTATCGCTTCCTCGCTGACGGCTTACGGCATTTCGCTGCTCATGAAAGCCGAGCCGACCCGCTTTAACATCAGCAAATTCGTACCGAACCTCTCGTTCGGCTCGGTCGTTAGGGTCTGCATTCTCGCGGCGGTCTGCGCGGTGATAAGCATATTTTTCTGCGTCGC
Source organism: Ruminococcus sp. (assembly GCA_048252855.1). Lineage (GTDB taxonomy): Bacteria > Bacillota > Clostridia > Oscillospirales > Ruminococcaceae > YE71. The sequence goes on along the minus strand of DBEZOM010000264.1, from coordinate 475 downwards.
GATGAAAACGGCGAACAAGTTGTTCTCACAGACTTTTGAGAACAAATACCTGCGCGCGGCGGTCGGCGGCGCGGTGATACTCGCGCTGACTCTGCTCCTGCGGACTACCGATTACAACGGCGCGGGAATGGACGTTATCGAAAACGCCGTGCTCGAGGGCAAGGCGCACCCCGCTGCTTTTTTGCTCAAGATCATCTTCACGGCGGTGACCATCGGCTGCGGATTTAAAGGCGGCGAGATAGTCCCGACAATGTTCATCGGGGCGACCCTCGGCTGCGCATTTTCACCGCTGATAGGGCTTGACGCACGTTTTGCGGCGGCTGTCGGCATAGTCGCGCTCTTCTGCTCGGTGGTGAATTGCCCTACGGCTTCGCTTTTCCTGAGCTTAGAGCTTTTTGGCAGCGAGGGCATAGTCCTCTTCGCGGCGGCGTGCGGCGTAAGCTATATGCTCTCGGGCTATTACGGACTCTACTCC
>DBEZOM010000263.1:0-9178 GCA_048252855.1 Ruminococcus sp. | reverse complement strand
ATCAAGAATATTTTACCTAAATGTATTGAAGAATCAATTCCATTAGAGGAGATTGCTGTGTTGCTTCCTTACAATAACAACTGTAAAGAGTTAGCGTTAAAGTGTATGGAAAACAACATACCTTATTATATTTCAAAGCATACTTTTGAACGAACTGACTTTGTAAAATGGCTTGAGACTTGCTCTGTATGGATAAATAATAAAGTAGAAACATCATTCGATGACATTTTTCAGTATTGGGAAAACCTTGTGATACAACATCAAATCATAAAATATAGAAGCGAAAATGATAGATTGATGATGAAATTCAACTTATATAGTGTGTTACAGGAGAGTAGTAAGTATAAAACGAATTTCTCTGATTGGATTAGTTTCATAATCACAAAACTAAACATATGCGATTTACTCAAAGATTCTGAATTATTGCCTGATGAGTGGGAAAACATTGAAAACCTGAAAAATGAGGTTGGCGATGAAAAGTATAATGATTATAATACAAGTGACTTTGCTAAAATAGGCAAACCAGATAATCAAATTACAATTTCAACTAGACATAGTTCAAAAGGGTTAGAATTTGAAGTCATCATAATGATGGGCATGGAGGAAGACCATTTTCCAGGATGGTGGACAAAGAATAATCCTAATGAGCTTCTCGAGTCAAATAGAATTTGCTTTGTTTGCGTCAGTCGAGCTAAAAGAGTATGTATTCTAATGCATTCAAATTATTATGATGAATATGATAAAAGATATGATGATACGATTTGTAAGAGGTACTATCCATCAAGATATCTTTTAGAGCTAAAACGTAAATTCAATACAGCTACGCAATTATAAAATTGCTTAAAAGTACTCAATCAATAGGATACTTCTAAATATGAGTACATAAAGAAAAGACAGATACTTTATTGAAGAGAGTATCTGCCTTTTCTTTTCATAGCCTGCTGTAAAGGTCTTTGCTTATAGGTGTTAGAATAAAACTTCTATATTAGCGCAATCCTTTACTGCGAACCGCTTATTTTTATGCTTTGAATTTATTTGCCTATAAATTTCTTGTACTCTTCGTTGAAAGTTTTCAGCTCAGAGTCGATAGTGCCGCTGTAAGTTTCACGGAGCTGAGTCCATGTGTACTGCGCGCCGTTATCGTCAGTCTTCATTACCGAGGAATACATATAAGCGACTACCGCTTCCTTAGTATCGTTCGCCGCCGCATCGTCGTTGGAAAGCGTGGTGGAGATACCGTAGCCGGGGTCGATAAGCTGTACCCAGTTGCTGCTTGAAAGCTCAGAGTATGCCATCTGGTACATTTCTTCCGTCCAGTTCGGGTTGTTTACAAAGAATTTTTCCTTGTCGGCCTCGATGTAAGTGGGGTCGGTATTGACAAGCTTAGCGCACTCCATCCAAGTCTTCATAGCTTCCTTCTTAGTCGAGCCCTTTACCCACATATAAGCGTTGATCTCAACGGTGGTGTACTTAGCGTCTGCGTTCGGGTCGGAAGGAATAGGAACTATACCCCAGTTAGAGCCGTCTCTCGGGGTATGAGTATCGCTCGCAGCCCATGGGCCCATCGCGTAGAAGAGGATATTCTTCTTGAAGCAGTCGGAAGCCTGACCAACCCAATCGCCGTAATACATGCCGTTCTTCGAGATGTTGTAAAGCAGGTCGGTAGCGCGGTCGAAATTCGGATCGGTGATGTTGGAAACGTATTCGTCCTTGTCAGAATCATACTCGATAAGGGTGTGACCGGTAGACTGGAAGATGAAAGGCGCGAACCAGCCGTTTACGCCGTATCTCTGCTCGTCGCCCTCAGCGCCCTTGACGTACTCGTCCATCATGTCGTACCAGGTATCCCAGTTCCACTCGTCGTTCATGTAAAGCTCGTAAGGATCGTCGAGCGCGCAGGCTTCGATAACGTCCTTATCGTATGTAAGAACGGAGTTTGCAACGTACTTTACAGGCGCAACGTAGTGCTCGCCCTTCAGCGTAAACTGATCTGCGGTGTCCTTAACGTCTGCCCAAAGGTCGCTGTCGAAATCAACTATCTCGTCGATAGGCTGGAACATTCCCTTTACGCAGTAGTTCGGGAAAGTCATTTTCTGCTCGTACCAGAACATATCGGGTACATCGTTAGCCAGCACGCGGTTCGCGAGCGTATCGTACTTGGTCATCGAGGTGGTGTTTGTGTACTTTATTTTACCGCCCTTTTTCTCAAAAAGGGTGAGGTCAGCTCTTTTTTCAGCGCCCTTGGTGGGGTTGATGTCGAAATAAGAGAGCCACTCCAGCTCGTTATCAGCGCCATCGGGGATAGCCTCGATCTTGTCAGTATCTTCTATTTTTACCTGATCTACATGAGAAGAGCTGTCGTCTTTACTGCCGCCGCAGCCTACCGCCGCCGCTGCAAAGCAAAGAGCAAAAGCCCCTGCTGCGATCTTTTTTGCCTTAAACATATGAACTTACCTCCAAATAATTGCCATAAAGGCTTCATGTTATCATCACTATTATATCACTCTTTATGCGATTTGTCAATGAAAACGATTAACTTTTCACATTTTGGATATATAAATAGACATTAGGCACAAAAGAAAATCGGCTTTTTGGAAATAAAGCCGATTTAAAGTTCAAATATTTAAGATCATTCAGTCAGCGTATCACACGCTTCCCGTCGAGTCACGCAGGATAACGCGGTGCTCTACTGTGTATGTGCGGTTGTCCTTACTGCCCGCGGGCGATGTTATATTCGCGATAAGCTTGCGGACTACCATCTCGCCCAGCTTTTCGCAGGGCTGCTCTACCGTAGAAACGCTCGGCAGCATCATCTCGCACATGGTGATGTTATCGAAGCCCATGATCGAAATATCCTTGCCGACTTTCAGCCCGAGGTCTGCCGCGCCGTGTATCGCCGAAATAGCCAACAGGTCTGAAACGCAGAACACTGCCGTAGGCGGTTCGGGCAGGCTCATGAAGTAGCGTATAGCCGCCTCGCCGTTTTCGTACTCGAACGAGCCGCTGTAAATATAGTCGGGGTCTACAGCGATGCCGTATTCTTTCATAGCGCGCAGGAAGCCGTCGCGCCTTCTCGAAGAGGAAACTGCGTTCTCATTCGCGCCGACAAAAGCTATCTTGCGGTGGCCAAGCCGAATAAGCGCCTTAGCCGCGTCGTAACCGCCCTGCTCGTCATCTACTACAACGGTAAGCACGTCAGCGCCGTCAACGCCCTCGCAGCAGAGAGCTATATCATAATTTTTGGAAAGCTTATTGAGCGTATCGGCGTCGTACTGAGTACCCAGCAGGATAACGCCATCTACCGTGCGGTTGAAAAGCATATTCATCTGGCGCACCTCTATCTCGGAAGTAGAGTTTGAGGAAGCGCAGATAACGTCGTAGCCGCGCGTTTGGGCATACTTCTGTATACCCGCAACTATTTTCATATAAAATGAATGTTCGGAAGTCGGCATTATAACGAGGATAACGTTGGTCTCGCGCTTTCTCAGATTTCTGCCGAGGAAGTTCGGCGAGTAGCCCAGCTTATCTATCGCCTGATTTACCCTCTGCGCCGCGTCCTCAGAAACGTTTGCGCTATTATTCAGCACGCGCGAAACGGTAGCGACCGAAAGACCGGCTTCGTTAGCAACGTCTTTTATTGTTGCACTCATTTTGTATAACAGCCCTTTCTTTTTTGTATCATTATTTTATATTATAACATAATTTTCGCTCTTTTGAAATGCACAAAATGCACAAATGTAAACGGTTACACTTGTGCATTTCGCTAAATTGAAATTATGCTGTTATTCGTATCTCAGCGCGTCGATAGGATTAAGTCTTGCCGCCTTGATAGAGGGTATAAGTCCGAAAACTATACCGACCACCATCGAGAAAAGCACTGAAACTATTATCGCGGGGGTGGAGATAGCAACGGGTACTTCCGCCATCTTCGATACCACCTGCGCCAAGCCTATGCCCGCCGCTACGCCGATAAGTCCGCCAATGCTCGTGAGCACGGAAGCTTCGGTGAGGAACTGCATAAGTATCCTGCCGCGGCGTGCGCCGAGAGCCTTTTTCAGACCTATCTCGCGGGTACGCTCGGTAACGGAAACTAGCATTATGTTCATAACGCCGATACCGCCGACGAGCAGCGAGATGCTGGCTATCCAGATAAGCATATTATTGGTGGAAGAACTGAGGTCTTGAAGTGATTTCGCCTGATCAAGCAGGTCTTCGCTCTTGTACTTTATGCCCGAATCGTCGTTTACCGAAAGCGTTTCGTTGAGAATATCGGCGGTCTTTTTGCCCGCCTGCGTCATGCTGTCGGTATCTACGGCTTTGGCAATAACGTTCTGCGGCTCGTCATAGCTGAAAATTATCGGCCATGCTTCGCTGGGAATATATATCTTTCCGCCGCTCTGTTGGTTGTACATCCAGTAATCTTCCATCGAATTTATAACAGGCTCGAAGTCGGTAGATTCTGTGATAACGCCGAGCACCGTAAAAGGCTCGCCCTGAATATCGAGTATCTTGCCGATGGGGTCAACGTCGCCGAAAACGGAGGCTACCACTGTATCGTCCACAAGGCAGACTTTAGAAGTGCCCTTGTAATCGGCAGGCGAAAAGCCCTTGCCGCGCTCTATCTGATAGCCCGCCGTATCGAGATAATCTTCGTCGATACCGTATACCGAGCCTGAGTCGAGCATTTTATTTTTGTAAAACAGGCTGTCGATATAGCTGCGGTAGCGGTATACCGTGCAGCTCTGCACCTGCTCTACGTCCTCTATCTGCTTCTTTACGTCTTTGGTTATTACAGGCACGCCGTCCGGCACGCCCTCCCACTGGTAATCTATTTGGTCGTCGCCCTTTTTGAGCGTTACCGTTACCGTGTTGTTGCCGGAGCCGATGAGGTTGTTCTTTATCTGCTCCTGCGTGCCTTTTATCGTAGATACTATCGCGATGATAGCCGCTATGCCTATTATTATACCAAGCATGGTGAGGAACGAGCGTATCTTATGCGAAAAAATACCCTGAAAAGATAATCTTATATTTTCAAACATCTGCCATGCCCCCTTACTCTTCCACGCTGTCGGTCTCGCGGGTCTTTACGCCCTCTTTAACGTTTTTGCCGTATGGGAAGCATATCATATCGCTGTCAGAAACGCCCTTTTTGATCTCGATATAGCTGCCCCAGATGACTTTGCCCGTTGCAACGTACTGCTTTTTCAGCTTGCCCTTTTTGTCCGCTTTCATGACGTAATAATTTGCGCCGTCTTTGCGAACGTACTGCAAAGGCAGGTACATTCCGCCGTTATCGGTATCGGTCTGCGGTATGGTCACCGAGAGGTAGTTATCCACGCTGAAAGTTACATCGTCCTCCTGCACCTCGGCAAGCACGCTGTATGTACTGCTGTTGGGGTTATCGGAGTAGTTGTACGAGGAGTAGGAAACAGGCTCGGGGTCTATGCTGAGCACCTTTGCCGAGAAGCTCTCGCTGGTATCGTAAGACATTCCCTGCACTACCGCGCCCTCTTGGAATTTATCGAGGTTCATCTCGCCGACGTTGATATTTATGCGGGTCTTTTTACTGCCGCGCACCGTGACGTAGGGCTTGTCGCCGCTATCGGACGTACCTTCGTCAGAATAATCTTCACCGTCGCTGTAATCGCCGTCGGAATAAGAAGAGTCTATAGCGTCGAGAGCGTCAGAGCCATCGTCCATGCCGTCGCCGTTATCATCGGAACCGTCAGAACCGCTGTCATCATCATCGCCCGCGCGGGTAACTATACCGTCCTGCTCGGCTACAACCTTGCCGTCTTTTTTCTGTTTTAGGCTGTTTTTGTACTCCAGCTTGGCGGATTTGAGATCGAGCTGAAGCGACTTTATCTCGGTCTCCTTTTCCGAGATCATGCCTGCAAGCTCTTTGCGCGAGTACATATAGTTCTCATCGCCGTCATCGTCGCTGTCGTCCGAATTATCATCTGGCGTATAATCGCTGTCGCCGTCTGTATCGTCTATATCGGTATCGTCGCCGTCATCGGGGTCGGTATCGTCAATATCGCTGTCGTCGCCGTCATCGCTATTATCATCGTCATCGGGAGTTGCAGTATCGGCGGGCACTTGGAAAATGCCGTGCGCCTTAAATTTCAGCGAGTTGAACGAAACGCTGTCGTCCGTCTTTTCCACGCCGTCAGCCACGTTCCAGTCCTCGATAAGCTCTTTAGGCGTGTTCGCGCCGTCGAGAAACCATGTGTAGAGCAGAGTGCCGTTTTCATCGCAGACGTTGAGAAGCGCGGTCTTGTGCGAGATTATCAGCGCGCCCATGAAATTTCTATCTACCGCCGCCTTTTCGCTGCAATAAAATACCAGCGCACCGTTTTCGTCCTCTTCCTCAGCCTGCGCGAGGCTGCTTACCTTATCCAGCAGCTTTACGGGTACGTCGGGGGTATCCGGCGTATCGGGATCATCGGGGGTGTCGGGGTCGGTAGGCGTATCGGGATCGTCGGGAACATCGGGATCGTCGGGGTATGTCGGCTCGGCAGGCGCTTCCTCAGAGGGGCGCAGGGTCTTTAGTTTCGCGAGCTTTTTCTCTTCCTCTTTTATCTGCTGACGAACAAGGGCTATCTGGCTCTTTTTCTGCTGAACGGAAAGCTCTACCACCGTCATATCATATTTCAGCAGCACGTCGCCTTTTTTGACCTTATCGCCGACCTTGACGTACAGCTTTTTCACAAGCTTTTCGCTGTCGAGGTAAACGTTCTGCGAGCCGCTGGAGGCTACGGTAGCGTCGGTGGTGGACTCATCCGCCCAGTAATCGGTAACGAGCAGGTTCACGGGAACTACGTCCACAACGCGCTTGCTGTCCTTTTTCTTTTGGTATCTTGTATATCCGCCAAAGCATCCGCCGCCCGCAACTACTACCGCTACCGCGGCTATCGCTATTCTCTTAGCAGTTTTCAAAGCGACTCCCCCTCTCTGGCGAAAAGCTCGCCGTCGCGGATATACACTATCCGCTTCGCGCACTGAGCTATCTCGGGTTCGTGGGTTATCATTACTATTGTTACTCCTTCATCGTTCAGTTCCTTAAAAAGCTCCATTACCTGGTCGCCCGATTTTGTATCGAGCGCGCCGGTAGGCTCGTCGGCGAGCAGCAGGCGGGGTTTATTTACTATCGCCCTGGCTATCGCAACGCGCTGTTTCTGTCCGCCCGAAAGCTGCGTAGGCTTGAAATACATTCTCTCTTCAAGGCCTACGCGCACTAGGGCTTCTTTCGCACGCTTTCTGCGCTCGCTCTTTTTCACGCCCGCGTACAGCAGGGGAAGTTCTACATTTTCCACTGCGCTCTGGCGGGGCATTAGATTAAAATTCTGAAATACGAAACCTATCTTTTTGTTCCTTATTATAGAAAGCTGTTTATCGCTGCACTGCGCTATATCTGTACCGTCGAATAAAAATTCGCCCGCAGTCTGTTTATCCAGGCAGCCGATAATGTTCATCATGGTGGATTTTCCCGAGCCGGAGGGGCCCATTATCGCGACATATTCGCCGTCGCTGACATTGAAATTTATCTTTTTGAGAACCGGCACGGGCAGCTTATCCTGCATATAATCTTTATCTATATCTTTTAACTGCAAAAGCATATTTCCCACCGCCTTTATTCATCTGCGGGCAGTGCCTGCGCATCTGCGGCGTCCATATCTGCTTCATCTGCGGTGTTTATATCGGCGTTGTCAGCGTCGGCGTCGAGAGCACCGTAAGCCTGCTCCATCATCGCTTCTACTTCCTCGTCAGAGAGGACGTTGCCCTCGGAGTCAACGAAATTGCCGTCATCATTTATCGTGTAGCCTGCGAAAGGATCGTCGGCGTTATCGCCATCGGTATCGCCGTCCATAAGCATATTATCATCGTCGCCGTTGTTATCAACATCGCCGTCGGTATCGGCATCGGTATCGTCATCTATAAGGTCGGGATCTTCCGCGTCGGTGGTAACAGGCATACCCTCCTTGATATTCTTAGAGGGGTAAGCGATATAGTCGTCCTTTTTCAGACCCGAAACTATCTCTACATCGCCCATGTTCTCGTCTTTCTGACCGAGCTTTACTTCGCGCTTTTCTATCTTTTCATTCTTATCCTGCGCCCAAACGTAGCTCTTGCCCTTTTCGGTGAACACATAATCGCTGTAAAGCCAAATTCCCTTTTTATCTATGCCGCTTTCCTCGCCGAGGTCGGGCTCGATAAGTATATGCTGACCGAGCATGAGTCCGTCGAGGGAGTCGGGCTCTACATAAAATGCGTACTTGGAAGATTTATTCGAGCTGTCGCTGTCGTCGTCCGAATAAGCGGAATTATCTTTCTGCGGGCTGGTCTCTATCGAAGAGATCTTGCCTGTCCATGTGGTATTTTCGTCAACGCGCGAGCGGATAACTACGGGCATATCGACATAGATATTATTTATCATCTGCTCGTTTACAGTGCCTTTTACGAGGTAGCTGCCGCCGCGAGAAATGCTTACCATAACGTTCGACTCGGCGTTTTGGATATTCTCGAGGTCGAGGGTGGATTTTACAGTACCGTCAACTTCTGAGTAGACCTTGGCGTTCTTTATAGATTTCTTTATCTTTTTATTCTCAGCCTTTTTGGTCTTAATATCGTACTCAGCCTTGGCAACGTCGCTTTGCAGCGAGAGTATCTGCGTATTCAGCGAGGTCTGGCCGTCCTGCGGGGTCTTTTTCTTCTCTTCCTCAAGTTCCTGTATCTGGAGCTTATTGGTTTCCACCTCGTTCTTCATGCGCTCTACTTCTATCTTGCCCTGATCGAGCTCGAGCTGCATAGCTTCTACGTCATATGTAAAAAGCAGGTCGCCTTTTTTTACCTCGTCGCCCTCTTTTACCGCGAGGGATTTCACCGTTTTCGAGCTGTCGTATTTATAATCTACCGTTTTCTGAGCCTCGATAACGCCTGAAAATTTACTGCCGCTGAGGCTAACGCCCGCAGCCGTATTCACGTCGGATACCTGCGTTACAAAAACCTTTCCTTTGGAAGACGAAGAGTCTTTCTTTTTCCAAAGTCTGTAAGCTGTAACACCTACCGCGGCGGCTACCACCACCGCCACCAGCGTGACAGCTATCTTTTTACCTTTTGCCATTTTTTGTTCCTCCTTAAAAAGCTTTTGCTCTTTCTATCGCGAGGGCGCAGTACG
>DBEZOM010000262.1:0-4110 GCA_048252855.1 Ruminococcus sp. | reverse complement strand
TGTTAAAGGAGAAAATTATCATGGCCTCTGAAAAAATTACTAACATGATTGAAGAGATCAAGACTATGTCCGTTCTCGAGCTTTCTGAGCTTGTAGACGCTATCCAGGAAGAGTTCGGTGTTACCGCTGCTATCGCTGCTGGCCCTGCTGCCGGCGGTGCTGCTCCTGCTGAGGCAGAGAAGACTGAGTTCGACGTTATCCTCGCTTCCTTCGGCGACGCTAAGATGGGCGTTATCAAGGCTGTTAAGACCATCACCGGTCTGGGCCTGAAAGAGGCTAAGGCTCTCGTTGAAGAGGCTCCTAAGGCTATCAAGGAAGGCGTTTCCAAGGCTGAGGCTGAGGATCTTAAGGCACAGCTCGAGGCTGCCGGCGCTACTGTTGAGCTCAAGTAATTTAAGCTTAAACATAAAGTCTTCAATAAAGACCGTTCCGCATGGGGCGGTCTTTTTATGTTACGTTAATGTGTATAAAAGATTAAATTTGTGTGAGAAATTGCCCGCGGGTCTTGAAATCCGCCCAGAATGTGTTATAATATAAGGTAGAGAGAAGTACCTCTCGGAAATATTATAAAGGAGGCTAATCACTATGGCTTATAAGATCAGTGACGATTGCATCGCTTGCGGCGCTTGTGCAGACCAGTGCCCCGTTAGCGCTATTTCTGAAGGAGACGGAAAGTACGTTATCGACGCAGATACCTGCATCGACTGCGGCTCTTGCGCAGGCGTATGTCCCGTCGGCGCACCTAACGCTGACTAATAAATATTAGGTACATATTGGCAGACCTCTCTTGCTCAGAGCATGAGGGGTCTGCTTTTTTTGCGCAGTTTTCATTAAAATTACAAAAATCCCTATTGACAAATATGGCTATATGATATATAATGTATACATACGGTTGAAAACTTTAGGCTATTATGCACATAACTATGCCGCCCTTTGGCCGTGTAATCCATATAATGAGGGAGCGAATCACTTTGAAAAACTACGATAATACACAGATCAAAAATATTGCGATAGCGGGCCACGCAGGCTCGGGCAAGACTACTCTTACCGAAACGCTGCTTTACGCGGCGGGCGTTACCGACCGTTTGGGCAAGGTCGCCGACGGCACTACCGTTTCCGACTATACAGCCGAAGAGATAAAGCGCAAAGGCTCGGTCTATACCTCGCTTTCGTTCTATGAGCGCGACGGCTTTAAGGTAAACCTGCTCGACACCCCCGGCCTTTTCGACTGCGAACAGTCGATGGTAGAGGGCATTTCCGCCTGCGGCTGCTGCATGATAACTGTATCGGGCAAGTCGGGCGTAAAGGTTGGCACGCATAAGGCTTACAATTACGCCAAGAAAATGGGCAAGCCCGCGATGTTCGTAGTTACCAAGCTCGACGATGAAAACGCTAACTTCAATAACGTCCTCACCCAGCTAAAGACCGAGTTCGGCCCTGCCGTGTGCCCCGTTGTTGTCCCCGTAATCGCCGACAGAAAGATAGTTTCGTTCGTAAATCTTATCGAGATGAAAGCTTATAAATACGTTGACGGCAAGGCTGTTGAAACAGATATGCCTACCGCCGAGGTCAGCGAAAAGATGGGCTACCGCATCGACGGTCTTATCGAGGCCGTTTCCGAAGCCGTTGCCGAAACTGACGAGGCGCTCTTTGAAAAGTTCTTCTCGGGCGAGGCTTTCACGCAGAAAGAGCTTATCGACGGCATACATAAGGGCGTGAACGAGGGCATAATCCTCCCCGTTACCTGCGTTTCCGCGGCTACTATGGCGGGCGTGGATATGCTGATGAAAGAGATAACCCTCCTCCTGCCTGCCCCCGCAGAGAAAGAGGATAAGCCCGCGACTTCCGCCGACGGCACGCCTTGCAGCATCACCTGCGAAAGCGCCGCACCGCTCAGCGCGATAGTTTTCAAGACAGTTGCCGATCCGTTCGTCGGCAAGCTTTCGTATATCCGCGTGCAGTCGGGCACTTTAAAGAGCAATACCGAGGTCGTGAACGCCGCTACTGGTGCGAGCGAAAAGGTCGGCAAACTCTTCTTCCTGGAGGGCAAGAAGCAGATAGAAACTGCCGAGGTGGGCTGCGGCGATATTTGCGCCGCCGTAAAGCTTTCGGCGCATACGGGCGATACTCTCTGCGACCCCGCCCGCGTTATCTCATACGCCGTACCGAAATTCCCCGCGCCGACTTACCGCGTTGCGCTAAAGGCAGTTTCGCAGAGCGATGAAAGCAAGATAAGCTCGGCAATATCCCGTCTGCTGGAAGAGGATATGTCGCTGAAATATGAGCAAGACCCCGATACCCTCGAGATGATACTCACCACCCTCGGCGGTCTGCACCTCGACTCCACCGTCGGCAGACTAAAGCGCGATTTCGGCGTTGACGTCACCACATCCGTGCCCAAGGTCGCCTATAAGGAAACTATCCGCAAGAAGGTCAAGGCGCAGGGCAGATACAAGAAGCAGTCGGGCGGTCACGGTCAGTTCGGCGATGTTTGGATAGAGTTTGAGCCTTGCATTTCCGACGAGCTGATATTTGAAGAGCGCGTTTTCGGCGGCGCTGTTCCCAAAAACTTTTTCCCCGCGGTAGAAAAAGGCTTGCAGGAGTGCGTGAAGCACGGCGTGCTGGCTGGCTTCCCCGTGGTAGGCGTAAAGGCGATACTTGTCGATGGCTCTTACCACCCCGTTGACTCCTCCGAAATGTCGTTCAAGACGGCGGCGGCTCTCGCTTTCAAAGAGGGTATCCCGCAGGCCGAGCCTATGCTGCTCGAGCCGGTAGGCAACCTCACCGTTACCGTTCCCGACGATAAAACAGGCGACGTTATCGGCGAGCTGAATAAGCGCCGCGGCAGAGTTATGGGCATGATCCCCTCTGAGGAAAAGGGCATGACCGAGGTCACCGCAGAAGTGCCGATGGCTGAGATGAGCGATTTCACTCTCACCCTGCGCCAGATGACTCAGGGTCAGGGCACTTTCACCCTAGAGCAGGCGCGTTACGACCGCTTACCCGAAAACCTCGTTGCCGAAGTTATCGCAAAGAATTTCGCAGGTTAAATACAAAACAGCATAAAAATAACGCAGGAGTTTTGCCGCTCCTGCGTTTTTGTTTGTGTGAATTTATTCAGCGTCGCTTTTTTCGTCAGAGCCTTCGCTTTCCGACTTTGATTCAGTCTCGGTGAAAGCCGCGGGGTACTTCGTCTTTAGGTCGATAGGCTCGGTGGAAAGCCCCTTGTCGTCAAGCTCCTCCGCCTGCTCGGAAAGGTCGTTCGCCATTTTCTCGAAAACTTCGTAGTAAACGTCGTAGCTTTCCTGCATCTTCTCCAGCGAGTCGCCCAGCGTAGTAACGGGGCGGCGCAGGCATAAATGCAGGTCGTTCGGCATATCGTCAAAATTCAGCTCTCTCGCGAGGAAGCCGAAGTTCAGCGAAAGTCCGTCGCTGTCGATGTACTTGTTGTCGGGCAGGTCTTTCGTCAGGTCGTCCTTCATCAGCGCCTGCAAGTCGGGGTCGGTGTTCGAGTCGGTGATGACCATTATTATGTCGCCCTCTTGCAGATTTGCGTAAAACTTAGTGCTGTTTGTGCTGTAAGTCGGGTCGTTTGAATAATCGTTCAGCGGTACGTTCATTATAGAAACGTGCACCTCGCCGTCGCCGTTCACATCGGGCGTGTACTTCTCAAAAAGCTTTTTCAGCTCATCGCTGTGCTGACCTATGCCGTCGTCCGCGATGACCATTACCGTGATGTCCGGCTTTTCGCGGGTAACTATGTCCACCACGAGGAACGCCACCACCGCTACAAGAAAGATGCCGAAGCATATCCACATCTTGTCGTGGTACCAGAAGTTCGCGAGCTTTTCTTTGCCGCTTAGCACGCGCTTTTCCTCGTGCTCTTCCTTTATTTCCTCTTCCTCGCTGGCAACGCCCGCTTTCATCTTCATGAGGTCGAGCTTGTCCTGCGCTATCTTGCGGTCACGCGCCGCCTTAGCTTCGCGCTCGCGGCGTATGCGTTCTTTCTGCCGCTCTTCGGCTTTAGCCTGCGCTTCCTCCTGCCTTTTGCGCTCCTCCTCGGCGAGCTTTTTTTCGTATTCAAAATCATCGTCGGGCAGCAGTTTGCCG
>DBEZOM010000261.1:0-25645 GCA_048252855.1 Ruminococcus sp. | reverse complement strand
GATTATTATTGTTTTTAGGCATAATAACTGCTATAATAGAAATGTATACTCATTTAGAGTAAGTATGCGCGAATAACTATTGGGAGATATATGTAGAAATGGAACTTAGAATAGCGGGGCTGGTCAATGACTCGATAGTAGACGGCCCCGGAATGAGATTTACCGTTTTCGTGCAGGGCTGTCCGCACCACTGCCGCGGCTGCCACAATCCGCAGACCTGGACATTCGATGGCGGCAGGACTGAGAGCACGCGGGAGGTATTTGAAGAGATAATCAAAAATCCCCTGCTGGACGGCGTAACTTTTTCGGGCGGCGAGCCTTTTTGCCAATGCGCCGCGCTGACCGAGCTTGCAGACATGATACTCGGGTACGAAGGCTTTAAGATGAACGTAATGGCGTACACGGGCTATACCTTTGAATATCTGGTGGAGAATGCGAACGCGGAAAACGGCTATCTTGAGCTGCTGAAACGATTGGATTATTTGGTAGACGGCGAATTTGAGATGGACAAAAAAAGCTACGAGCTGAAATTCATGGGCAGCTCTAATCAGCGGTTCATAGATGTGAAAAAGTCGCTGGCTGCGGGCGAAGCAGTACTCGCGCACGACCCCTGGGACAACATCGAGATAAAATTACTGTAAGGAAAGCTGAAAATGGAGATAAATATAAATGTAAGCGAAGCGATAAGGTACATGGGCTACCGCGAGCAGCCCCCCGCCCCGCAGATGGAGATGATAGAGAGCTGCCGCCGTGAGCTGGTAAAGGCGATAACGCCCGCTTGGGTATACCGCGCTTTCGACATCGAAGAATGCGGCGAGGGAGTAAAGCTGCTTGGCACAAAGCTGATCTTTAAGGGCGAGGACATACGCCGACACCTCAGCGGGTGCAGGCGATGCATACTGCTATGCGCGACGGCTTCATCAAAGGCGGACGAGCTTATACGCCGCAAGGAGGCTGAGGACATTACCCTCGGCTACATGACCGACTGCTTAGCGAGCGCGGCGGTGGAAGCCGTTTGCGACGAAGTGGAGAAAGAGATATACGAAAAACTTACTGGCTGCTGGTTCACATGGCGGTTCTCGCCGGGGTACGGCGACTTCCCACTAGACATACAGCCGATGATAATAGAAACGCTGAACGCGCAGAAGCGCGCGGGGGTAACCTGCACCGGATCGCTGCTGCTGACGCCGAGAAAATCGGTAACGGCGGTGATAGGCGTTTCAGACGAGCCGATAGAAAAAGGGCGGCGCGGCTGCGCTATCTGCAAGATGGCTGGCAGGTGCGAATTCAGAAAGAGAGGAATACACTGTGGATCTTAAAAAACTGCTTAACGAAAAGGAATTTATATTTTTAGACGGCGGAATGGGCACTATGCTGCAGGCAGCGGGTCTGGCGGCGGGCGAGAACCCCGAGCTGCTGAACCTCACCCACCCCGAGCAGATAGAGGAGATAAACCTAAAATACATCGAAGCGGGCGCGGACATTTTCTACTGCAACACATTCGGCGGAAACAGGCTGAAACTCGCGGCTACGGGCAAGAGCGTAGACGAGATAATCGGCGCGGCGGTAGAGATAGCGCAGAGGGCGAAAGCTCGCGCGAGCCGTACCGCATACTGCGCGCTGGACATAGGCCCTACGGGTCAGCTTCTCGAGCCGAACGGCTCTATGAAATTTGAGGAAGCCTACGACGTTTTCAAAGAGATGGTACTTGCGGGCAAGGGCGCAGACGTTATAGTTATAGAAACTATGACCGACCTGCTGGAGGCCAAAGCCGCGCTGCTCGCCGCAAAGGAGAACTCTGACCTGCCCGTACTCGTTACCATGACTTTTGAGGAGAACATGAGAACATTTACGGGCTGCGGAGTAGAGTCGATGACGATGACGCTGGGCGGTCTGGGGGCAGACGCCATAGGCATAAACTGCTCGCTCGGCCCGCGCGAATTAAGACCGGTAGTCGAGCAGGTATGTGCGCACACTAACCTGCCCGTTATCATAAAGCCGAACGCAGGTCTGCCCGACCCTATAACCAACGAATACAACGTACTGCCCGAAGAATTTTCAGAGCTGCTCGCCGACATGATACCACTGGGCATAAAGATAATCGGCGGCTGCTGCGGCACTACGCCCGACTACATAAGGGCTACCGTAGAGAAATTCAACGGCAGGAAGTGCGAAGCTAAGTACAAAGAGCTCGGCGCGGGAGTATGCAGCGCGAGCAGAGCCGTACCGATAAACTGCCCGAGGATAATCGGCGAGAGGATAAACCCGACGGGCAAGAAGCGCTTTAAGCAGGCGCTTGCGGAGCACGACCTGGACTACATCTGCAATCAGGCGATAGAGCAGATTTCGGCGGGCGCGGAAATACTGGACGTAAACGTAGGTCTGCCGGGCATAGACGAAAAAGAGATGATGGTGAGCGCGGTAAAGGCGATACAGGGCATATGCGACACGCCTTTGCAGATAGACTCATCTATACCCGAGGTACTGGACGCGGCGCTGAGAGTTTACTGCGGAAAGCCGATAGTAAACTCGGTAAACGGCGAGGAGAAATCGCTGAACTCGGTACTGCCGCTGGTAAAGAAATACGGCACGGCGGTAGTAGGACTCTGCCTTGACGAAAACGGCATACCTAAGACGGTAGAGGGCAGATTAAAGATAGCGGAAAAGATATGCCGCCGCGCGGACGAATACGGAATACCCCGCAGCGACATTTGTATAGACTGCCTGGTACTCACCTGTTCCGCAGAGCAGGAAGCGGCTATGCAGACATTGCAGGCGGTAAAGCTGGTAAAAGAAAAGCTGGGTGTAAAGACAGTGCTCGGCGTATCGAACATAAGCTTTGGTCTGCCCTCGCGCGAGATAGTGAACCGCACTTTCCTCACGATGGCGCTTATGCAGGGGCTTGACCTGCCTATCATGAACCCGAACATCGACTCTATGACATCGGCGGTCCGCGCTTACAGACTGCTGGCGAACATCGACAAAAACGCGGCGGAATTTATAGAAAACTACGGCGCAGAGCAAGCGCCCGTGCCGAAAGCCGCGGCGGCGGACATGACCCTAAGCTACGCTATGGCGCACGGCTTGAAGCGCGACGCAGCAGAGATAACGGAAAAGCTGCTTGAAACTACCGACGCTATGGACATAGTGAACAACATACTTATCCCAGAGCTGGACAAAACGGGCAACGAATTTGAAAAAGGCAAGATATTCCTGCCGCAGCTCATACTCACGGCGGGCACGGCGCAGGCCTGCTTTGAGGTAATAAAGCAGAAGCTTTCGCAGAGCGGCGAAAAGGAAGCCTCTAAGGGCACTATCGTGATATGCACGGTAAAGGGCGACATACACGATATAGGCAAGAACATAGTAAAAGTGCTGCTGGAAAACTACGGCTACGACGTTATCGACCTCGGCAAGGACGTAGACCCCGAGCTGGTAGCGGAAACGGCTGTAAAGCACAACGTAAAGCTGGTAGGACTTTCGGCGCTGATGACAACCACGCTGAAAGGCATGGAGGACACTATAAAGCTGCTGCGCGAAAGGCACGAGTGCAAGATAATGGTAGGCGGCGCGGTGCTTACGCCCGAGTACGCCGAGATGATAGGCGCGGACTACTACGCTAAGGACGCAAAGCGCTCATGCGACATAGCCAAGGAAGTTTTCGGAAAATAATTTCTGCGGCTGATTAGCGCGAAAAAAACTGCCAATGATACTTTCAGACATCTTTAAGACAGCGAAAGGAAGTATCGGCATGAAATACCAAAACGATAACAAAGCTTACACATCGGGAACATCGTCAACATCGTCAAGATCTGAGAGAGCCAAGAGGGCGCTTTGCTGCGGGTTCGCGGCGGCTATAATGCTGGCTGCCTGCAAAGGCGGGGCTGAGGCAAAGGCGGAGAAGCAGACTTTTCTCTTTCCGCAAATAAGCAGCTCGGCGGCGGCCGAAAAGCAGGAGGGCGAGCAGGCAGACAAGGTGACCTACTCTTTCAGGATATGCGAGCTTTTAGATAAATTTTTCCACAAAAAGTAAGTTCAGAAAGGACCGCAGGGTATGGGGGAAAAAGATAACGGCAAGAGAGTATCAGTCCGCAAGGTGCGAAACCGCATGATGGTATGCTACACGATAGTTACCGCCGTGCTGTTTTTCGCAGCCTTTACATACGCATTCGTGAACCTCAAGGGCATAGTTTACAAAGAGTGCGAGGAGGACATAACGGCGCTGGGCAGGCAGTACGCCACGGCTGTAAACAGATTTACCAAAGGCGTGGAGAACGACACGAGCGCGCTTTTCACGGTAAACGACCTGCCTGAGTACGACCCCGTAAAAGGCGGGCTATCCACCGCGGAGGAGAGCGAGCTGAAAAACAGCACAAAAGAGATGCTGCTGAAAATGTCGGCGGGCAAGACATACGTTGACTTCATGATATTTTACTCAGACGGCAGCGTTATCGGCAAAGCATCTTCGGGCACGAAAGCGGCGCTGAACACCGAGAGCTACGAATACTTCAACGACCAAATGGAAAACGGCGAATGCTGGCTTTTCGGGCTGAGCGGCGCTAACAGGAAGATATACTACATCAGGCGGCTGAGCGACCACTCGGTACTGCTGCTTTCGGAATACATCGACGAGCTGGACAAGATAATCAACTCAGAAAACGGACAGAAGCAGATATTCATACTTACCGACGAGCAGCAGAGGGTGATATACAGCACCGCTGACGATAAGAGCGTGAAGCAGGGCGAAGCTATACCGAAAAAATACTCCTCAATGTTCGACGCGGAAAACGAGCACGTTACGGTAAACGGGCTGACGGGCGCAAAGCTAATGACGGACAGCGGCTGGAGCGCATACACGATAATGGAGCAGCCCTCGCTGATAAAGATCTCGCCGATAGACGGCCCTTCGGCTATGGCTATGCTGCTGATACTCGTGCTGATCTCGGTAATAACGGGCACGCTTGCCGCGGCGAAATTCATGGCGGGCGAGCTGGCGGACACGAACAGCGAATTTATCGACCCCGCTACGGGCGTACTGAACGAGTACGGGCTGGACGAAAAGATAAGCGAGCTGATGGAAACATCTATCATCGGCAGTACATACGCGCTGGCGCTGCTTTCGATAAAGGACGCGGCGGGCATACGGTCTACCGTTACATACAGCTGCTGGAACGACACGCGAGTGAACGCTATAAACATTATAAAAGAATACTTCGGCGAAAAGGCGGTATACATCGGCAGGATCTCGGAAGACCGCATTGCGGCGTTTGTGAACTTCAGCGAATTTGACATATTCAAGGCGCACGAAGCTATGAACACGGTATGCAGCGGACTGCCGGAAGCCTTTGAAGAATTTACGCTGGGCGGCGAGAGCGATATGAAGCTTTACGTTTCGATAGGCGTATGCTGCTACCCCGACCACGCGGAGGAGTTCGGCTCGCTGATAAACAAGGCGGCGGAAGCGATGAAGGAAGCCGAGCAGGCGGAAGGCAACAGTGTAGCTTTCTACAAGCCCGAGAAGAGCAAAGAGGGGGCGGCGAAATGAGCGGCTTTATAAAAAGAGCGGCTGCCGCAGCATCGGCGGCGGTGATCGCGCTGGCTGCAACGGGCTGCTCTAACGGAGTTTTTAAGGAATACCAGAGCCGCGAGGATATAAACGTGCCTACCGAAATATCGTTTGCATGGTGGGGCGGCGACGCACGCGCGGAGTACACATTCAAAGGCATAAAGATATTCGAGCAGGAAAACAGCGACATAAACGTACAGCCGTACTCCTGCGACTACATCGGATACAAAGAGAGCCTAGACGCGCTATACAGCTTCGGCAAAGAGAGCGACATAATACAGCTGAACTACGCATGGCTGAGCGAATATTCGCCCGACGGCGAGGGATTTTACGACCTGAGTACGCTGAGCGACGAGATAGCGCTGGACAATTTCACGGACGAGCAGCTATCATACGGCACGATAAACGGCAAGCTGAACGCCATACCCATCTCGCTGAACGCGATAACTTTTTACTACAACGAGGATATGCTGAAAGAGATCGGCGAGGAGATACCCGAAACATGGGACGACCTTTTCGAGTGCGGAAGCAAGCTCGCGGAGGAGGACAAGTACCTATTTGAAACGGCGAGCATATACCTATGGCTGATGCTGACGGCGCACGAGGAGCAGACAACGGGCAAGGCGGCGGCGGATTTCGACGAAGAAAACCTAGCATCTATGATGAAATTTGCGAAAGAGCTGGACGAGGGCGGCGTGATACGCTTCGGCGGGAACTACGACAATACCAACTATTTCGGCGGCAAGTGCGCGGGGCAGCTATTATGGGCGAGCGACGCGCAGAACTACGCAAATTCGGACGACTCGCAGATAACTACGGTGATAGGCAAGTACATCAGCACGGAAGAACCGCTGCGCAGCGGCTGGTATGTAAAGCCCTCGAGCCTATACGCTATCAGCAAGAACAGCGACGATCCGCAGAGCGCGGCGCGGCTGCTGAACTATCTGCTGAACGGCGAAGAGATGGCGGAATTACAGGGCATAGAGAAAGGCATACCGCTTTCGCGGTCGGCGCTGGAAACGCTGGACGGCAAGGAAATGCTGAACGGCACGGCATACAGCGCGGGCAAGATGATAACCGACTCGCAGAGCGAATTGCAGCCGATGACAGAGGAGCTGGAAGATTCCGACCTGATAGACAGCTTTTTCATACAGCTTGAGCAGTACATGAAAGGCGAAAAGACCGCTGAGGAAGCCGCGGGGGACGTGGTTTCGCAGGGGTGAAACGGTAGATACAATAATAAACGGAAATGGGCTTTTTAGTGGGCGCATTTCCGTTTTTTTATCGCATATCAAAATATCAAACAAAAAATTTCTTTTTAAGCGTATTTCGCAGGTTCGGGCAGATGGCTACTATCAGCAGCCACAAGCCTATAAGCGTACACGCCGCCAGCGGGTAGAGCGACCAGCCTATGCGCATACGCTCGCCGAATGTCAGCGTGAGCATACTCTCGACCAGCACGGCGAACCCGCCGCTGAGTATCACCACGCCGCCGAAGATATACAGATACCCGCGGCGAACGTAGCGGCAGAGGGTAACAGCCGCGGTGGTTATCAGCGCCGCGCCGCCCGTTATCGGCAGGGCGAAAGTCATGAACCAGCCGCCGTGCACCGCGAGGTCGATATACAGCAGGTAGACCGCCGCCGCCGCGAAATCGCAGGGAACGAATATCACGGGGTTCGGCTTTTTGAACCACAGCGGCAGGACTATCACGATATACGCGAGCAGAACAGCGCCCGTCACGAAGCCCGACCAAGTTACCGCGCGGTTTATGCTGAGGTTGCAGACCAGCGGCAGAAGCACGGCGAGCGCGAAGATAGACGTTATGATAAAAAGCGCGCCGCCGCGGCTGACAGTCTGCACCTCGCTCTCAGCGGTGCGCGGGAAAAGCGGCTCGCCCTCTCCCCTCTCTATATCGGGGTGGTAGACGCGCGTTCCGCATAGCGGGCAGCGCTCCTCGGCGTCGTCAAGCTCAACGCCGCATTTTACACAATACATTTTGCTCAGCTCCTTCTCTGATTACTGCGCAGGGTGATATGCAGACCGAGTTTGCGCAGATATGTGAAAAACTCGCGCTCGAGCACCGGCTCTTCTATACGGCGTATCATGCTGATATACAGCCGCCCGCCGTAGGAGAGCACGGCGCAGTTGTTCGGCGAGGTGACCTGCGTGCCGAGGGTGAAGCCGAAGCGCCGCGTGTGGCGCGCCATCTCGTCGGGAAGAGTGATGTTGCCGAGGTTCGAGATAGTGATACAGGACTTTTTCTCGCCCGTAAGCTCGTAGGCTATCTTCATGCCGATATTTTTTACGAAAAGCGGCAGTATTTTCAGCAGCGGCATCTGCTCTACCTTGACGTTGGCGCGTATGCGGGCCGCCATGCGCTTCGGCGAAAGCTCGAGCGACATCTGATGATGCACCTCTGCCAATATCTCCTCAAAGCTGTAATCGCCGAGCTGGGGGTCTATGCCGGGGGTGATGTAGAGCACGAAATTGCGCAAAGTTTCGCTCGGGAACATACGCCGCAGGTTGGTAGGTATAAGCACTTTCAGCGGTTTTTGGCGGCGTTTCGGCACGCGCTCGTCCTGCAGGCGGGCGAAAGAAGCTATCATCACCGAAACTATCAGCTCGGTAATCGTAACGCCATAGCCGTGCGCGAGGTCGAGGACATCTTTCACGCTCATCTCGCCGACTATTATGTTCTTATAGCCGCCCTGCTCGGGCAGACCCGTAAGCTGAAAAGCGGTGCGCTCTCCCCTGCCCGCGCTGACCCTGCCTGCGTATTTGGGGAAATCGTCGGCAAGCTCGCACTCGCGCGGCGGCTCTCGCCTATCGAAAACGCCTTTTTCAAAGGGGATATGCAAGCCACGTTTCTGCTCCAAATACTCGGCGGCGAGAGATTTTAGGAATATCAGACCGCTGTTGCCATCGGCTATCGCGTGGAAAAACTCTACGGCTATGCGTCCGCGGAAATACAGCACGCGGAACGCGCATCGGCGAATATCATCGAACGGCATATGCGTTAGCGGGTAAGCGTGCTCGGGTTGTACCTGCGGCGCTTTTTCTATCTCTTCAAGATAATACCAAAACATACCCGTGCGCACGCGAACGGCTATCGAGGGGAAGCGCTTTACCGTGACATCGAGCGCGGTCTGCAATACGGCGGGGTCTATATCCTCGTCGAGCGTTATTGAAAGGCGGAAGATATTGCTCCAGTTTCGCCGCCTTGCCGCGGGGTATATCTTCGCGGCGTTATCCAGCTTCATCCATCTGAGCTGACGTTCGGGCATATTACTCACTTACCTTTTCATCGTGCTTATCGGCGCTGAGGGGCTTTGCCGCCTGCTCAAGCAGACCGATGTATTTTTTATCCAGCCGAATATCAGCCGCTATGCCCTCGGCGGTGTATTCTTCATTTTTCACGCCGCCCAGTTCGCGAACGCGCGCCAGCACGCCGCCTTTATCGAACGGAAAAAGAAATCTGCCGCTCACGCAGTTCTCGCCCAGCGCTTCGGCAACGGCGGCGAGCAGCTTATCAGTACCCGCGCCGCTTTTTGCGGAGATAAGCACGCTCTGCGGTTCGTGCGAGAGGGCTTCGCAAAGCTCGGGCACAAGGTCGCACTTATTGAAAGCGGTTATCACGGGAATATCGGAACAGCCGAGCTCTTCAAGCAGCTTTAGGGTGACCTCGCTTTTTTCGTGACACTCGGGGTCGGAAGCGTCGCAGAGGTGGATAATAACATCGGCGTTAGCGGCTTCCTCCAGCGTGGATTTGAAAGCTTCGACAAGATTATGCGGCAGGCGGCTGATAAAGCCTACGGTATCTGCCATTATTATCTCGCGGTCATCGGGCAGGGTGACGGCGCGGGAGGTGGTTTCGAGGGTGGCGAAAAGCTTGTCCTCAGCGAGAACGTCGGCGTCGGTGAGGGTATTGAGAAGCGTGGATTTGCCGGCATTTGTATAGCCCACCACCGCGCAGACGGGCACGCCTGTTTTCTTGCGGTGGCTGCGCGCCAGACCGCGGCGCTTTTCTATCTCTTTAAGCTCCTCACTGAGCTTTTGTATGCGCGAACGGATATGGCGCTTATCGGTTTCGAGCTTAGTTTCGCCCGGGCCGCGCGTACCGATACCACCGCCCAAGCGCGAGAGCGAAACGCCCATTCCCGCAAGGCGGGGCAGGCGGTATTTATACTGCGCCAGTTCAACTTGAAGTCTGCCCTCGCGGGTGACGGCGCGCTGAGCGAAAATATCGAGTATCAGCGTTGTGCGGTCTATCGTATGAACGCCGATGACGTCCTCGATATTGCGCACCTGCGAAGCGGTAAGCTCGCAGTCGAAGATGACCTGATCGGCGTTTTCATTTTGGCAAAGCTCTTTCAGCTCGGCGAGTCTGCCCGAGCCTATGCAGGTAGCGTTATCTATAACGGGGCGCTTTTGCACCACGCGCGCCGCGACCTCAGCGCCCGCCGTGCGCGCAAGCTCGGCAAGCTCGTTCATAGAAGCTTCGGCGTTATACTCGCCGGTATCCACCGCGCAGAGGATAACGCGCGGCAGTTTTATTTCAGTTTCAAACATTTGATCCTCCATCAAGAAAATATTCGGTGTTGTCTTTATATCTTTATAATAGTATACCACAAACGCGGGCGGGTTGTCAACGAAAATGCGCGCGGGGAAGGCTTTTTGATTGACAAATTTTGCACTGCGTGATATAATTATCTTAATGTTATTATTAAGGAGAACACGGTATGCCTGAAATAATTTATGGTAGAAATCACAGCTTGCGCGAGGAAGTATTTTTCTCGCGGGTAAAGGCTGCGGCGGAGAGCGGCGGGGCGCTCGTGATAACGCCCGACCAGTACTCATTTGAGCTGGACAAGCGGCTTTACGAATACATGGGCGCGCGGCTTTTCAACTCGGTGCAGACAATGGGTATCTCGCGGCTATGCGGGAAGATATGCCGTACTTTGGGCGGCAGCAGGCTTGAAAACGCCGACGACAACGCAAAGCTGATAGCTATGTACAAGGCGCAGAGCAGACTGCGCGGCGAGGGCAGGCTGGAAATGCTGAGCCGTTCGCTTTTAAGACCATCGTTCGTTTCGGAGTGCATATCGCTTTTCGGCTCGCTGACGCACGCGGGGGCGACGCCCGAAACGCTGCACATCACCGCCGAGAGCACGCTGAACGGTTCGCCAAAGCTGAAAGACTTAGCGCTGATATTCACCGAGTACAACGCCGCACTAGAGGAAGCGGGACTGCGCGGAAGCGTTACCGAGTCTGCTGCGGCGGCGAAGCTTGCGCGGGAGAACAGATTTTTTGCGGGCAAGAACGTGTTTTTTGAAGCGTTCACGCGCTTTTCGGCGGACGAATTTGAGCTGGTGAAGAGCGTTCTGAGCTGCTGCCAAAGCGCGGTGTTCTCACTGGTATGCGGCGAAAGCGAGGGCGGCTCTGACCCATTTGCGGAAACGGTGCGCACGCGCGCGAAGATAGAGGAAGCGGCGCGGGACTGCAATCTGCGGGTAAAGCTAACGCCATGCGGCGGGTGCGGACAATCGTCCGCGCTGGAGCACATAAACGGCAGTCTTTGGAAATACCGTCCCGAAAAGCGCGGTTCGCAGGGGGCGGTGAAGCTGGTGAGCGCCGCCGACCCTTACGAGGAAGCGGAGTACGTCTGCGCCGAGATACACAGACTGACGCGCGAAGAGGGTCTGCGGTACGCGGACATCGCGGTGATATGCGGCGGGTTGGAGGAAAATTCGCAGCTGCTGAGCGGCGCGGCGGAGAGGTACGAACTGCCCTACTACATCGACACAAAGACCTCAGCGCTGACATCTGTACCCGCAAAGTACCTGATGAGCCTGCTTGAGGCGGCGCTTACGCGGGAGTACCGCACGGAAAATCTGCTGAGGGTGGCGAAGTCGCCGCTTTCGACGATATTTGATTACGAAGCCAACTATCTGGAAGAATTTTGCATAAAATGGGGCGTGGACGGCGATATGTGGAAAGCGCCATTCGCCGAAGCCACGCAGAACCCCGCAATTGAAAAAACGCGCGCCGCGCTCATCACGCCGCTGGAGAAATTCCGCGCCGCCTGCAAGGACGCGACGGCGGCTGAGATATGCCGCGCGCTTTTCGAGCTGCTGGACGAGATGGAGATGTCGAAGCAGATATACTCGGCGGTAAAGGCGGCCTCGGACGAAAACGAACTGGAGGTAACGCGCGCATTCAAGCAGATATGGCTCGGGATAGTCGGCGCGATAAAGGCGATATACGAGGACATGGGCGGCGAGACGATAAGTCTGCGGGCATTTTCGGAGCTGATACGGCTGATGCTGGACGGCATAAAGATAGCCGCGCCGCCGCAGAGGTCGGACTGCGTGCGGTTCGCGGACGCGGAAAGGTCGCGCATATCGGGCGTAAAAGCGCTTTTCATCATCGGCGCGAACGACGGCGTTTTCCCGCGCGGGGCGAGCGCTTCGGGGCTGCTGAACGAGTCGGAAACTGCGGCGCTGGCTAAGGACGGCGCGGAGCTTGACTTCTCCCCCGCCGTACAGCTTGACAGCGAGCGCATGAACGTTTACGAAGCCGTTACCGCGCCTAGCGAGCGGCTGTACATATGCTGCCACAACGCGGACAGAACGGGCACGGCCTGCGCTAAGTCGCAGCTTTTCGCTATGGCGGCGGAGCTTTTTGAGGACGACATTTCGGTGAACGCTTCGGCGCTGGGGCAGGAATTTTACTGCGCGACGTACCGCAGTGCGTTTTACAGTTGTTTACAGCATTCAAAGGACAAAACGCAGGCGGCGGCGAACGTGCGGCTTTCGCTGAAAGGTTCGGCGGAGTACAGCGAGCGGCTGGAGTACGCGGCAATGGCGGCGGCGCAGAGGACGGACAAAATATCGCAGCAGACGGCGAAAACGCTGTTTTTCCCGAAAGACCTGAACATCTCGGCGACGCGCGTTTCGGACTACTACAAGTGCCCATTCTCCTACTTCTGCAAGCACGGGCTGAAACTTTTCGGCACGGACAAGGTGCAGATGGACGCGAGGTACTTCGGCAACATAGCGCACGAATGTCTGGAAAAAATAATGAGCCGCGAGGAGAACGGCAAGCGAGTTTACGACGAAAATTTTACGAAAAAGACGGACGAGCAGCTTGCGGCGGAGGTTTCGGCCTGCGCGGACGAGTACATCGAGCGCGAGATGGGCGGGGCTTTCGGCAAAACGCTGACCTTCAAATTCGCGGTAGAGCGGCTGAAAAAGTCGGTAACGTACATGGCGGCGTATTTCCGCGAGGAGATGAAGCGTTCGCTTTTCCTGCCGATAGCTTTTGAGTACGACCTCACCGACGAAAACGGCAGGTCGGCACTCGCGATACAGCTTGCGGACACGCGCATACAGATACGCGGAAAGATAGACCGCGCGGACATTTACAAGTCTGACGCGGCCACATGGCTGAGGATAGTGGACTACAAAACGGGCAGGCAGAGCTTCCGCGCGGAGGAGGTATACCACGGGCTTGATCTGCAAATGCTGATATACCTGCTGGCGGCTTCGACAGGTCTGCGCGGCGAATACGGCGAGCTGCGGCCCGCGGGCATAATGTACTCGCACATACGCTTTGTGAAAGCGGAAATGACGCCTTATGAACTGGAAAAGGCGGAGGCCGAGGGGAAGCTTGCGGAGAAAACATCGCTGGCGAGGGCGCGCGAATACAAGCCTGACGGACTAATGCTCGGCGACGAGATAATGCCCGCGCTGAACACTGACAACGAGGGGATATTCACGATATACCGACTGACGGCGAAAGGCGCGGTGCACGGCGCATCGACGGCGAAGCCCGTAAGCGAAGAGCGGCTGAAAGCTATGGAGCGATTCGCGCTGAACAAGGTAAACGAGATGGCGGAGAAGATACACGGCGGCGAGATAAAGGCAGACCCGCTTGAAACCGGCGGCGTGCTGCCCTGCACATACTGCGATTACAAGTCGATGTGCCCCGAGCCCAGCCCGAAAAATCCGCGCGCGGTAAGCCCTGCGGACAAGGAGAAGCTCGAGAGCGCGCTCGAAGAGATAGAAAAAGAGATCGGCAAGGAGGAGAACTGATGGCGGTAAAATGGACTGACGAGCAGCAGCGGGCGATAGAAACTACCGACCGCGGAGTGGTAGTGCCTGCGGCTGCGGGTAGCGGAAAAACTGCCGTACTGATAGAGCGCACGGTGCGCCTGCTCGCGGACAGCAGCGCCGACTGCCCTGCCGAGCGGCTGCTGGCGGTAACATTCACAAAAGACGCGGCGAACCAAATGAAAACGAAACTGCGCGGGGCGCTTACCGAGCGCACGGCTGCCGAGAGCGACCCCGAAGCGCGACGCTGGCTGGAGCGGCAGTGCGAAATGCTATCGCTCGCGAAGATAAGCACGATAAACTCGTTTTGTCTGGAGCTGGTGAAGAGCCACCTGAACGAATTCGACTACCGCGCGGGGATACGCGTGGCGGACGACACGCAAACGGCTGTGATAACGGACGAAGCTATGGCGGCGGCACTGGAGGAAACTCGCCGCGACGACCCGCAGGGGGCCGAGCTGCTCATCGATGCGCTGACGAACAACAGCGACACCGAGCTTAGCAGGCAGGTGTATGATTTTTACAAATTCTTATGCTCGCTGCCTTTCCCCGAGGACTGGATAGCGAAAACGCAGGCGGGCTTTACCGACGGCGAGAAGCTGCGGCGCGACGTGGAGATATTCATGTACGAAGTGCAGGGCGCGGTGGACAATGCCGTGCGCTGCCAGCAGCAGGAGGCGCAGCTATGCCTGAAACTGGGCAACAGCGAAAGCACGCTGAAAGCCGCGGCGGCCGACCTCGACTCGCTGGAAAGCGTGCGGGCGGCGGTGAACGCGGGCGATTACGAACTGCTTTACGACGCGCTTGAGGGGATAAAATTCGTGACTATGCGGAAGCCCTCGGAGAAAAACCTCAGCACCGAAGAAGTTATCGCGCAGCAGGAAGTTTTCGAGCAGATAAAAAAGGTGCGCGAGGCGATGAAGAACAGCATAAAGCGGCTGACGGCGAGCGTGCACACTATGGGGCGGGACATCGGCGCGGCTATGGTGCATGCGGGCGAGATATTCGCGGCGCTCTGCGGAGCGACCATGCGTTTTCAGAAGATACTGAACGAGATTAAGCTGGAGCGCGGGGTAGCCGACTTTTCGGACATCGAGCGAATGGCTATGCGGCTGCTGGTAACGAACGAAAACGGACAGGCGCGGAGAACGCCGCTGGCGGAGGAGATAGTGCGCAGCGGGGCGTACAAAGTCATACTCATCGACGAATACCAAGACGTGAACAACTTGCAGGAAACGATATTCCGCGCGCTTTCGACCTCAGAGGACATGGCTGCGCTGGGCAGCAACATTTTCGTAGTAGGCGACGTGAAGCAGGCGATATACCGCTTCAGACTATCAAACCCGCGGCTGTTTTTGAAAGCTGCCGAGCAGGCTGACGCGGACGAAACGGGCGCGCTCTGCAAGATACGGCTGACGAGGAACTTCCGCAGCCGAGCGGGGGTGATAGACTTTGTAAACAGCGTTTTCCGCGCGCTTATGAGCGAAGAGCTGGGCGAACTGGAGTACACGGAGGACGAGGAACTGCGGTGCGGCGCGCACTACGGCGGCGAGGACAAGCCTACCGAGCTTATGCTGATACGCACGGCTGAGCAGGAGAATGAGGAGCTGAAATACTACATTTTCGGCGAGGAAGAACTTTGCATAGCGCGCAGGATACGGCAGATGATCGAAAGCGGCGAGCAGGTATGGAAAGGCGACGAAGCGCGCGCCTGCACGGCGGGAGATTTCTGCGTGCTCTCGCGCGGAAAAGAGGGCTGCCGCAGGATAGCCGCGGCGCTGGAGTACGTCGGGCTGAAAGCGCAGAGCGAGCAGACGGACGGCTACATGGGCGCGAAAGAGATAATCACGATGGTGAACCTGCTGAAAATAATCGACGACCCGATGAAAGACCTGCCGATGGCGGGCGTGATGATGTCGCCGATATTCAGCTTCACGGCGGAGGAAACGGCGAAACTGCGCCTGCTCAGCCGCGCGGACGACAAGCCTTTGCGCCTTTACCAAATGATACTCGCCGCCTCAAAGACCGAGAGCGCGGACGCGAAAGAAGCGGAGCGCATAGAGCTGAACGACGAGGTACTGGAGGAGAAATGCCGCCGCGCCGCCGCGCTTATAAAGCGGCTGAGGTCATACTCTGTGAGCATGAGTTTAGAAGCACTGATCTCGGCGATATACGACGAAACGGGATTTTTTGCAGTAGCGAGCATTTACGAAAACAGCGCGCAGCGGCGGGCAAATCTGCGCCTGCTGACGCAGAGAGCGGCGGAGTACGAGAAAGACTCTACGGGCGGCATAGCGGGATTTCTGCGGTTTCTCGACAGCCTTTCGGCGGCGGGCGGCGACTTCGCGCAGGCGCTTACGGTGACGGCGGACGGAAGCTGCGTAGAGGTCAAGACGATACACAGCTCGAAGGGTCTGGAATACCCGTTCGTATTCCTCACGAACATCGACAGATCGTTCAACAGGTCTGACCTTTCGCAGAAGATACTGCTGAACGAGCGGCTGGGCGCGGGCATAAACTATATGCGGCACGACAAGCTGCTGAAAGTGCGCACCATCGCCCACGCCGCGCTGGAGTCGATAACCGATGGCGAGCAGCTCAGCGAGGAACTGCGCCTGCTTTACGTTGCGCTTACGCGTGCGAAAGAGCGGCTTTTCATACCCATCACGATAAAGCACAACAAAAATTCGCAGTACGACACGCCTACGGTGCTGAGCAATTTGGCGCTTTCGATAATGCGCGAGGGCGGCGTTTCGGCGAAGCTGCTGCGCGGGTGCAAGAGCTATCAGGAGTGGCTGGCGGCTGTTATAATGATCTCAGACCGCAACCGTCCGCTTTTGGAAGAGTTAGAACTTGGCGACTTGGCGGGCGATCTTGCGATGGGCAGCGGGGTGCGGCTGAAAGCGGTATGGGGCGAATACTCGGCCGACGGCGGCGCTGCGCCCGCGCAGAAGCACTTTGAAACGCCCGAGGGTGACCCTGCCGCGGCGGCGGCTCTGCGCGAAAAGTACGAATTTGTATACCCGAACGCCACGGCAATGGCGGCGGCGAAGCGCACCGTTACCGAGATAGTGAGCGAACTGCGGCGGGCTGAGGAGGGCGACACCGACCCGATGTTTTATCCGCAGCTCGGCACGCTTGACGAAGAAGCGAAGCGGCTTACGGCGGCGGAAAATGGAACGTACACCCACCTTTTCATGGAGCTTGCGGACTACGAGAACGCCGAAAAGAGCGTTAGCGGCGAGCTGGAGCGGCTGGTGGAAAAAGGCATTTTCAGCGAGCGCGAGAGCAAGGGCGTTTACAAAGGGGCGGTGCAGAAGTATTTCGAGAGCGATTTTTACCGCCGCGTGAAAGCTTCAGAGGACGTGCGGCGCGAGATGCAGTTTATGGTGCGCGCGGACGACGCGGGGCTTGACAAGCAGTTTCCCGAGCTGATAGCGCCCGACGGAATGTTACAGGGCGTTTGCGACTGCATTTTCAAGGACGGCGAGGGGTACATACTCGTCGATTACAAGACGGACAATTTTGCGGAGATCTCGGAAGCGCTGAGGTACAAGGTGCAGTTAACGCTGTACAAAGCGGCGCTCGACCTGATACTTCCGCTGCCGGTAAAGGCCTGCTACATCTACTCGTTCAGGCTTTCGCAGGGCATCGAGATAAGTTTATAAAAGCAAAAACCGCAGGGCGAAAAGGCTCTGCGGTTTCTTTATGCGGTGAGATATTAAGTTTTATTTCCTGCGAACTGGGTCTGATAAAGGTTGTAGTAACAGCCGCCGAGGGCAATAAGCTCATCGTGGCTGCCCATCTCGGCTACCCTGCCGCCGTCTATAACGACTATCTTGTCCGCGTCGCGGATAGTGGAAAGGCGGTGGGCGATTATCAGCGAGGTGCGATTTTTCATAAGCGCGACCATCGCGGACTGTATGTGCATCTCGGTGCGGGTATCTACGCTGGAAGTCGCCTCGTCGAGGATAAGTATAGGCGGGTCGGCTAGCACGGCGCGGGCTATCGCGAGAAGCTGGCGCTGACCCTGCGAGAGGTTCGAGCCGCCCTCGCTGAGCTGAGTAGCATAGCCATCGGGCAGGCGCTCTATAAACTCATCGGCGTTTGCGTGAGCAGCGGCGGCCTTAACGTCCTCGGGGGAAGCGTTTTCCTTACCGTAGCGGATATTTTCCTCGATAGTGCCCGAGAAAAGCACGGTGTCCTGCAAAACTATCGCTATCGAGCGGCGCAGCTCTGCCATGCGTATATCCGTTATCGGCACGCCGTCTACCGTGATACTGCCGCCGTCGATGTCATAAAAGCGGGTGAGCAGGTTCACTACGGTGGTCTTGCCCGAGCCGGTAGCGCCGACTATCGCTATCTTCTGACCGCGCTTTACGTCAAGATCAAGACCTTTGAGGACGGTCTTGCCCTCTTCATAGCCGAAAACTACGTCCTTAAAGCAAATATCGCCCTTGACGTTTTCGGCGGTGAAGTCGGAAGCGCCGTTATCCTTTTCGTGCTCCGCCTCCATTACCTCAAAGATACGCTCTGCACCTGCGATAGCGGTCTGGATGTTTGCGTACTGGTTCGCTATCTCGTTTATCGGGCGGGAGAACTGTTTTGAGTAGAGTATGAAAGCTTGTATAGTGCCGACGGTTATCATTCCGCGCATGGTGAACCAGCCGCCGAAAGCAGCTATCAGCACGAAGCCGAAGTTTGAGATACAGTTCATCAGCGGGCCCATAACGCCGCCGCATATCTGGGCGCGTATGCCGCAGCGGCGCAGCTCGTCGTTCATCGAGCTGAATTCATCTATCGCGTCCTGCTCTTTAGAGTAGGCGACTACCGTGCGGTAGCCCGTTACCATTTCCTCAACGTGGCCGTTTATCCTGCCGAGCAGTATCTGCTGCTGCATAAAGTATTTGCGCATAAATTTTGTCATGACGCTTGAAACGATTATCGTAAGGAAGATGGTGGAAAGCGAGATGAGGGTGAGCAGCGGCGAGTAGACCATCATTATCGCGAACGAGCCGAGCACCGTCAGCACGCCCGAGATGAGCGAGCCTATCGACTGCGAGATGGTGGTGGAGATATTCTCGACATCGTTTGTCATACGGCTCATGAGGTCGCCGTGGCGGTGGGTGTCGAAGTACTTTATCGGCAGGTGCACGAGGTTATCGAAAAGGTCGCGGCGCATGGTCTTTACCGTGTACTGCGAGAGCTTGGCCGAAAGTATGCCCTGCAAATAGGTGAACACCGAGGAAGCGGCGTAGACTACGCCGAGCAGAATAAGCGCCCTGCCCAGCCCGCCGAAATCGACGTTCAGCCGCTTTTCAGTTATCGTGATGAAATCAATCGCGCGCTGCTGGATAGACGGCGCGGCGAGGTTCAGCCCCGTGATGATGAGCATTACGGCTATCAGCGCGAAGAATATGTACTTGCTCCTGCCTATATAGCGCAGCAGCTTGGCGAGAGTTTTTCTGCCGTTTTTCGGCTTCTCGCCGTTTATGCGGGAATGTCTTCCCGGAGGGCCTCCCGGCCCAACCGGCCCTTTAGGCCCCATTGGCGGCATTGGCGGCATTATTCCTCACCTCCTGCATTTCTCATCTGCGAATTACAGATGTCTTTATAAACTCCGCAGCTCTGCAAAAGCTGCTCGTGCGTACCGCTGCCCGCGAGCCTGCCGTGGTCGAGAACGAAAATACGGTCGCAGTTTTTAACGCTGGCTATGCGTTGGGCTATCGTGATGACGGTAGTGCCTTTCAGCCCCTCGCGCAGACCCTTATGCAGCTTCGCCTCAGTACCGAGGTCGAGGGCGCTGGTAGAGTCGTCGAAAATAAGTATCTCGGGCTTTTTGAGCACCGCGCGCGAGATAGAAAGGCGCTGTTTCTGACCGCCCGAGAGCGAAGCGCCTTTTTCCGCGATGATACCATCGTAGCCGTCGGGCAGGGTGGAAACGAACTCGTCCGCCTGCGCTATCTCAGCGGCTGCCTTTACTTCTTCGAGCGAAGCGTCCTTTTTGCCCCAGCGGATATTGTCAGCCGCGCTGCCCGAGAAAAGCTCGCTCTTTTGCAGCACAATGCCGACCTTATCTCGCAGGTCTGAGAGCTTCATATCCTTGACGTTCACGCCGTCTACGAAAATATCGCCCTGCACGGGGTCGTAAAAGCGGGGTATCATGCTGACGAGGGTGGATTTTCCCGAGCCGGTAGCGCCGAGTATCGCGACGTTTTCGCCCTGCTTTACATCGAACGAAATATCTGAAAGTACAGGTCTGCCCGAAGCGGAGGGGTAAGAGAAGGAAACTCCGCGGAAGGAAACTGTACCTTTTTCTGTACAGTTAGCACCTGCGCCGTCCTGAATAACCGGCTCGGAATCGAGCACCTCGCAGATACGCTTGGCGGAAGCCGAAGCGCGGGACATAGTCTGGAACATCATCGAGAGCATCATAATGCCGTTGAGCACCTGCGTGAGGTAGGTTATAGCCGCCATTACCTCGCCGACCTTCATCTCGCGCGCCTGCACCTGAAGACCGCCGATGAAAATTACGGCGATGACTGAGATATTCATGATTATCATGAGCGCGGGCTGGAGGATAGCTACCATCTTCTGCACGCGCAGATTTGCCTGCATCAAATTCTCGTTCGCCTTGCCGAAGCGCTGCGACTCGCGCTCCTCGCGCACATACGCCTTTACAACGCGCGCGCCGCTGACGTTTTCCTGCATTACGGTATTTACCGAGTCGAGCCGCGTTGCGACTGTGCTGTAAAGCGGGTTGGCCTTACGCATAACGAGCACAACTATAAGTATCTCGATAGGCATAGCGACGGCGATAACAAGGCCGAACTTTACGTTTAGCGTCAGCATCATTATAATGCCGCCGATGAAGAGGATACCGTCGCGCACCAGCATTCTCAGCAGAAAGTCTACCATCTGCTGGAGGGCGGTGATGTCGGTTGTAAGGCGGGTGACGAGCGAGCCGGTGGTGAATTTATCGGTCTGCTCGAAAGAAAGCCCCATTACCTTTTTAAAGACATCGCTGCGCAGGTCGCGCGCGAAGCCCTGCGAAGCCACACCGCCCAGTGCGGAAGAACCTACTCCGCAAGCGCCGCCGATGATTATCAGCAGCATCATGAGCAAGCCCGTGTGGATTATCAGCCCCATATCCTGCCCGAGCACGCCCTCGTCAACTATTTTGGACATCAGCTTCGGCTGGAGCAGGTCTACCATTACCTCGCCGACCATAGTCAGCGGGGTGAGCAGCGCGAACAGCATATACGGCTTTAGATATTTGGAAAGTTTCACTTATTCTCCTCGCTTTCTATCATATTTTCAAGTATTTTTCGCAGCGCCGCAGTAAGCCCCTCGAGCTCCTGCTCGGTAAGCCCCACCTGCATTATCTCCTCTACCTCGCGGCAGCGGGCGCGCATAGAGTCGTCCACTGCCCTGCCCTTTTCGGTGATATAGACCTTCATTCGGCGCATATCTTCATCGTCGCAGCGGCGCTCTACCAGCCCCTCGCTCTCCATTTTTGCAAGCGCTACGGAGATAGTAGGCGCGGTAAGGCGGGTCTTTTGCACAAGCGTAAGCTGGCTCACGCCATCATCGTGCGAGAGGAACATAAGCACCTTGCGGTAGCTTTCGGATATACCGCGGCGCTCGTTTTCGCGGCGCACCATGTGCGAAAAGAGGTGCGAAATATCGTTTATAAACATCGAGGGGGAAGCGTCGGACATTTCAAGCAGACGCTTCGGGCGCTCGATGGCGCAGTCTTTATCTTTCAAAGATCATCTCACTCCTTTCGTATCATTTAATTAGTTTACTAACTAATTATAGCGCTCAGGGACGAAGATTTATACAGACATTTTGTGAATTTTTGTGGGAAATTTGATTATCTCAGCGGAATTAGCAGAAGTGAAACATTATTAACACATTATTACAAATGTTTAAATGTAAGATTTGAAAAATGTCACATAAATTCGACTCAAACGTTTTCTTTACATGAGTTTAGCTGATATTTTACACAATTTTCACAATTAAAGTCCAAATATGCGGCAAATGGGTATTGTAAAATACGAAAAAATATAGTATAATAAACTTGAATTTGATTTTTTATAAGATTTGCATAAACAAAAACCATGCGGGCAGCCGAAAGCCGCTCCGCAGCGCAAAATTATAGATTTCGGAGGTAATAGATCTTGAAAAACAACAGCGAAAAGAAAGGCAGAAAGATAACGATACTCGGTGCGGGCAACGTTGGCGCTACCATCGCTTACACCCTCACACTCAAAGGCGTTTGCTCTGAGCTGGTGCTCGTTGACATCAACAAGCCCAAGGCTATGGGAGAAGCTATGGACATTCGTCAGGGTATAACCTTCTGCCCTTCCGTAAACGTATATTCGGGCGACTACGAGGACACTAAGGATTCCGACATAGTTATCATAACCGTAGGCATTGCAAGAAAGCCTAATCAGACCAGAATAGACCTTGCAAAGACCAACGTAAACATAATGAAGAGCGTGCTTCCCGAGATCACCAAGTACTGCCCCGACGCGGTGTATGTAATAGTAAGCAACCCCGTTGACATACTCACCTACACTGTACACAAGTACGGCGGCATACCTAAGAACAGAATAATCGGCTCGGGCACTATGCTCGACTCGGCAAGACTGCGCTCGATAGTAGCCGACAGACTGGGCGTTTCGGCAGACAGCATACACGCTTACGTTTTCGGCGAGCACGGCGACACATCTTTCGCGCCATGGTCGCTGACAACCATCGCGGGTATGAGTATGTTCGACTACTACCGCTCTATCAACCGCCAGGTGAACCCCGAAATGCTCAAGCAGATAGAGATAGACGTAAGAAATGCGGGCGCGCAGGTAATTGCCGCAAAGGGCGCTACATTCTACGCCATCGCGCTTTCAGTTAAGCGCATCTGCGAGTGCATACTCAGAGATTCAAAGACGGTAATGACGGTATCCTCTATGACCGACGGCATTTACGGCACTGAGGACGTTTGCCTCAGCCTGCCCTACATCGTAGGCGCTGACGGCATAATCTCGCGCATAAAGGTAAACCTCACCCCCGACGAGGACGAGGCGCTGAGAAACAGCTCTAAGGCGCTGAAAGCCATCATCGACGAACTGGATATTTAAAAGCAACACCGCACAACTTAGCACAACCAAGTCTTTTATCGCGGCAGTTGGCCGCTTTAAAGAATATATCATGAAAGGACATGAAAACCATGGATTACGCAAAGGAATCATTAAAGCTTCACGAGCAGTGGAAGGGTAAGATAGAGGTCATCACACGCGCACCTCTCGAGACCCGCGACGATCTTTCGCTGGCATACACCCCCGGCGTTGCACAGCCCTGTCTGGAGATCCAGAAGGACGTAAACAAGAGCTACGACCTCACCAGACGTTCTAATCTGGTAGCAGTTATCACCGACGGTACTGCGGTACTGGGTCTGGGCGACATCGGCCCTGAGGCAGGTATGCCTGTAATGGAGGGCAAGTGCGCGCTCTTTAAGGCATTCGGCGATGTTGACGCTATACCGCTCTGCGTTCGCTCTAAGGAAGTTGACGACATTGTAAAGACCGTAAGCCTTATCGCAGGCTCTTTCGGCGGCGTAAACCTTGAGGATATATCCGCCCCCAGATGCTTCGAGATAGAGAGAAAGCTTAAAGAGATCTGCGACATCC
Organism: Ruminococcus sp.; assembly: GCA_048252855.1. Taxonomy (GTDB): domain Bacteria; phylum Bacillota; class Clostridia; order Oscillospirales; family Ruminococcaceae; genus YE71. The sequence continues at coordinate 2,273 of DBEZOM010000261.1, read as the reverse complement.
CGATATTCCACGACGACCAGCACGGTACTGCCGTAGTTACCCTTGCCGCTATGATGAACGCTCTCAAGCTCACCGGCAAGAAGATCGACGAGATACGCGTAGTTACCAGCGGCGCAGGCGCAGCAGGAATCGCTATCATCAAGCTGCTCATCGCTATGGGTCTTAACGACGTAGTGCTCTGCGACAGAAAGGGCGCTATCTACAAGGGCAGAGATGGTCTGAACAAGGAAAAGGAAGAAATGGCCGAGATCACCAACAAGCAGATGCGCAAGGGCACTCTTGAAGAAGTTATCAAGGGCGCTGACGTATTCATCGGCGTTTCCGCTCCCGGCTGTGTAACTCCCGAGATGGTAAAGAGCATGGCTCCCGACCCCATCATCTTCGCTATGGCTAACCCCACTCCCGAGATCATGCCCGACCTCGCAAGAGAGTCCGGCGCGGCAGTTGTCGGCACGGGCAGAAGCGACTTCCCGAACCAGATCAACAACGTTCTCGCATTCCCCGGAATCTTCCGCGGCGCTCTTGACGTTCGCGCAAGCGACATCAACGACGAGATGAAGATAGCTGCTGCTAAGGCTATCGCAGATTTCGTTAAGGACGACGAGCTTACCGCCGACTACATAATCCCCTCTGCGCTCAACCGCGACGTAGCTGCGGCAGTTGCAAAGGCAGTAGCTCAGGCTGCAAGAGATACCGGCGTTGCTAGGATCTAAGTTCTAAACGCTGAACATCTTAACAAAAACACGAACGGACGGATACATTTTCCGTCCGTTTTTTTGTACTCATATGGCCAACTGCACAAAAAAGCGGACAGATACGCGCGTACCTGTCCGCTAAAATTTATGTGGAGAAGTTTATTTGCAGCAGCTTATCCTCTTCATGCGCTCGTGCGCCACCATGGTGTGCTCGGCTTCGCTTCTGCCGCACTTGGGGCACTTATCGCCGATTATGCCTGTGTATCCGCAAACGGGGTCGCGGTCTACGGGGTGGTTGATAGAGCCGTAGCCTATGCCCTGCTCTTTCATGAAGCGTACTACTTTCTCGAACGCCGCGAGGTTGTTCATCGGGTCGCCGTCAAGCTCGATATAGCTGATGTGACCTGCGTTGGTAAGAGCGTGGTAGGGGGCTTCGATAGCGATCTTGTCATATGCGCCGATGGGGTAATAAACGGGCACATGGAAAGAGTTGGTATAGTAATTTCTATCGGTAACGCCCTTGATCTCGCCGAATTTCTGCTTGTCGATCTTTACGAAACGTCCCGAAAGACCCTCGGCAGGAGTTGCGAGGAGCGAGAAGTTCAGACCTGTGCGCTTCGACTCTTCGTCCATGCGCTCTCTCATGTGGGTGATTATCTCAAGACCAAGCTGGCGGGACTCTTCCGACTCGCCGTGGTGCTTGCCTGTGAGCGCTACAAGGCACTCGGCAAGACCGATAAAGCCGACCGAGAGAGTGCCGTGCTTGAGCACTTCGCCGACCTCGTCATCTACCGAAAGCTTATCGCTGTCGAGCCAAATTCCCTGACCCATCAGGAAAGGATAGTTCTTTACCTTTTTGCTTGCCTGGATCCTAAATCTGTGCATGAGCTGGTCGATGCAGAGATCCATGTATTCGTCAAGGCTGTCGAAGAACGCGCCTACGTTGCCGTCAGCAAGTATGCCGAGGCGGGGCAGGTTGATCGTGGTGAACGAGAGGTTGCCTCTGCCCGTAACGATCTCGCGTGTGGGGTCGTAGACGTTGCCTATAACGCGGGTACGGCAGCCCATGTACGCGATCTCGGTATCGGGATTGCCGGGCTTGTAATACTGGAGGTTGAAAGGCGCGTCGATGAACGAGAAGTTCGGGAACAGACGCTTTGCCGAAACGCGGCAAGCGAGTTTGAAGAGGTCGTAGTTCGGGTCAGTGGGGTTGTAGTTCACGCCCTCCTTGACCTTGAAAATATGTATCGGGAAGATAGGCGTTTCGCCGTTGCCCAGACCAGCTTCCTGCGCGAGCAGAACGTTTTTGATGACCATTCTGCCCTCTATCGTGGTATCGGTACCGTAGTTGATAGAAGAGAACGGGGTCTGCGCGCCTGCGCGGGAGTTCATGGTGTTGAGGTTGTGGATAAGCGCTTCCATCGCCTGATAGGTAGCGCGGTCGGTCTCCTTAACGGAGGTCTTGTAAGCGAACTGCTGTATCTTATTGGCAGTTTTTTCGTCTGTGAAAGCGAGCAGGTATTCCTTTTCAGCTTCCATATAGCCGTTATCATTGGCAAGAGTAGGCTCTACGCCCAG
>DBEZOM010000260.1:0-3708 GCA_048252855.1 Ruminococcus sp. | reverse complement strand
CTTACGGGGTGCGGCAGTGCCGTTTCGCTTTGCATAGATCTGGCAGGGGCGATGGCGCTATGGGGCGGGCTGATGGCTGTTGCGGAGAAGTGCGGTATCACTCGGGCGGTCAATAGGGCTTTGCAGAAGCCGCTCGGTATGCTATTTAAAGGTCTGCCCGACCCCGCCGCGAAGAAATCCATATCGCTCAACATCACCGCAAACCTGCTCGGGCTTGGCAACGCCGCCACGCCGCTCGGCATAGCCGCCATGAAAGACCTTTGCAAACAGCCCGAGAGCGCCCTTAAAAGGCGGCACATCGCGACATTCATACTGCTCAATACAGCTTCGATACAGCTAATACCGATGACGGTGAGCGCTATGCGGCTGGAGCACGGCGCGCCCGACCCATGGGACTGCACTCTGCCGACCATTCTGACCTCCCTTTGCACGCTCATCTTCGGTCTTGCGATGGTGCGCATACTTTTCGCCGTAAGAAAGGGTGACGAGCGATGAGCGCCGCCGTGCCGATATTCATAGCCGTTATCCTGCTGACCGCCTGCTTCAAGCGTGTGGATGTATGCGCCGTCTTTTACGAAGGGGCTATGGAGAACCTAAAGACCGCCGCCGAGCTATGCCCCACGCTGATACTGCTAATGACGGCTATCGAGATGTTCAGTGGTTCGGGCGCTTCGCAGGCGCTGAGCGGTCTGCTAAAGCCTTTGACATCGGCGCTGGGCTTCCCTGCCGAGTGCACGCCGCTAATGCTGATACGCCCGATCTCTGGCAGCGGGTCGCTCGCCGTGCTTGAAAACATACTATCCTCCGTGCCTGCGGAGAGCCTTGCCGCGCGCACAGCCTGCGTCATGATGGGCGCTACGGAAACTACCCTCTACACCATTGCCGTGTACTACGGGGCTGTAAAACGCCGTGCGGGGGCGCGCATATTCGCCGTCTGCCTAGCCGCCGACGTGGCGGGCTTTATCTTCGCTTCCATATTCGCAAAATTATTTTTCGCGTGAATTTTTTGGCGAAACGTCTTGCAATCTGCAAAAAAATATAGTATAATAATAGTGTATAAAAACTAATGGGCTTACACGCCCTGAAAAGTTAGGAGTTTTATTCACATGAAGATCATGGACACTATCGGATTTGTAGAGAGCTTTGACGAAGAAGTCGGCAAGGCTATGGAGACCGAGCTTGCAAGACAGAGAAGAAATCTCGAGCTTATCGCGAGCGAGAACATCGTATCCCCCGCTGTAATGGCGGCTATGGGCTCGGTGCTCACCAACAAATATGCTGAGGGCTACCCCGGAAAGCGCTACTACGGCGGCTGCGAGTGCGTTGACGTTGTAGAAAAGATAGCTATCGAGCGCGCGTGCAAGCTTTTCGGCGCTAAGTACGCTAACGTTCAGCCCCACTCGGGCGCTCAGGCAAACACCGCCGTTTACTTCGCACTGCTCCAGCCCGGCGACACCGTTATGGGCATGAGCCTTGACGCAGGCGGTCACCTCACCCACGGCTCGCCCGTAAACCTCTCGGGCAAGTACTTCAACTTCGTACCCTACGGCGTAAACGACGAGGGCTACATCGACTACGAAGCGCTGTACAAGCAGGCTAACAAGTGCAAGCCTAAGCTCATCGTAGCGGGCGCGAGCGCTTACCCCAGAGCCATCGACTTTGAGAAGCTTTCGACCATCGCTAAGGCAGTAGGCGCATATTTCATGGTAGATATGGCGCACATCGCGGGTCTTGTTGCCGCAGGTCAGCACCAGTCCCCCGTACCTTATGCAGATATTACCACCACCACCACCCACAAGACCCTCAGAGGCCCTAGAGGCGGACTTATCCTCACCAACAACGAGTACCTCGCTAAGAAGATAAATTCCGCGATATTCCCCGGCACTCAGGGCGGCCCGCTCATGCACGTTATCGCAGGCAAGGCTGTTTGCTTCGGCGAAGCCCTCAAGCCCGAGTTCAAGGCATACGGCGAGCAGATAGTTAAGAACGCTCAGGCGCTGGCTAAGGGTCTGCTTTCGAGAGGTTTCGACCTCGTTTCGGGCGGCACTGACAACCACCTCATGCTCGTAGACCTCAGACCTTTCCACATTACAGGCAAGTATCTGGAGCAGAAGCTTGACGAAGTTTACATCACCGTTAATAAGAACGCTATCCCCAACGACCCCGAGAAGCCTTTCGTTACCAGCGGCGTAAGAATTGGCACTCCCGCAGTTACCACAAGAGGTCTTGTTGAGGAAGATATGGACGTTATCGCGCAGGCTATCTACCTCACAGCTTCCGATTTCGACAACAAGGCTGACGAGATCAGAGCTATGGTCACCGAAGTTTGCAAGAAATATCCGCTCTACGAATAATTTTACGCAGATCAAACAGTCATACAGACACAAAAATACCTCCCGCAGAAATGCAGGAGGTTATTTTTTATTATTTATCTTCGTCTTTTTTTGCAGGCTTGCCCGCGGACTTATCCTTATCGGCTGAAAGCTCTGAGATTATCTGAATGAAAGAATCTACGTCGGCGAAATCTTTATAGACCGAAGCGAAGCGGACGTACGCGACGTGGTCGAGCTTTTTCAGCCCGTCGAGCACCATATCGCCTATCTCCTCAGTGGTAGTTTCCGTCTGCATACGGTTCGCGAAGGTGTTTTCGATGTTATCCACCAGCGCGTTCATATCGTCAACGCTCACGGGGCGCTTTTTGATAGCGTTTTGCAGACCCTTGAAAAGCTTGACCTTATCGAAAGGCTCGAAGCTGGAGTCGCGCTTGTACACCATCAGCAGTGGCTTTTCTATAACCTCATAAGTCGTAAAGCGTTTTCCGCAGCTTGTACATTCGCGGCGGCGGCGCTTTTTCGATTCGCTTGGGCGCGAGTCGATAACTTTTGTGTCGGGGTATCCGCAAAAAGGGCATTTCATATATAAATTCTCCTTTTGTCAAGTGTATATCAATCACGTTATTGTCAAACCGATTTACCTAATTAAAGTATAACACAAAAATCATTTCATTTCAAGCACTTACGCAAATTTTTTTCATATTGAATAAAAACGCGCCGAATATCACTCCGACGCGCCTTTATGTATTCAAATCAAAGCTTTACGATAACGCCCATCTGATCTCTTCCCGCGCCTACTGCGTTGGATTCGTCAGTGTCGATGTGCATTGCTCTTGCGTAGTTCTCGCTTACGCGGCAAACGGTATCGCAGAGTATAGCAGATCTGTCGGCAGAGTCGATCTTTACCGCTACTATCTCGCCGTTTGTAACGCCAAGCTCCTCAGCGTCGGCAGGTGTAAGGTGGATATGTCTTTTGGCTACGATAACGCCTTCCTTTACCTCTACCTCTCCGCAAGGGCCTACCAGCTTACATGCGCCCGAGCCTGCTACGTCGCCCGACTCGCGAACGGGTGCTGCTATACCGATAGAACGTGCGTCGGTAGCGGAAAGCTCTATCTGGTCAGCCTTGCGGCATGGGCCGAGGATAGATACGTTAGGCAGCTCTTTCTTAGGGCCTACAACGGTAACTCTCTCTTCGCAGGCGAACTGGCCGGGCTGAGAAAGATCCTTTTTCTTAGTAAGCTCGTGGCCTGCTCCGAAAAGCACCTCGAGCGTTTCCTTAGTTACATGAACGTGTCTTGCAGATGTTTCAACGATAAATTCCTTTGACATCTTTGATTACTTCCTTTCAAATAAATATTTGCAAAGTTAAACC
>DBEZOM010000259.1:0-12037 GCA_048252855.1 Ruminococcus sp. | reverse complement strand
CCCCCCTCGACCCCCTCGGCAACGGCTGGCGCGTCGTTGCATCCCGCGCTTTTTAATTTTTAGCCACGTAGTGTAGATTTTCTACGTGGGAAGTTGTCGAAGACAACTTCTAGGAAACTTGGCGAAGCCAATTTTCCACGCGCCTTGCAACCGCATTTTTTTGACAGGCGACTATCATTTGTTCGGGAGTGAAACAAACAGGGAAGTTGGCGCAGCCAACTTCTAGGAAATTCGGCGAAGCCGACTTTCCACGCGCCGTTGCATCCCGCGCTTTTTAAATTCACGCTTTTCGTTAGTTCGTACTAGACGTTTACTCCGCGGCTTTTACGTTGTTTAGGCTTATGTCTTTTTTACTTCATCACGACGTTCATAACTACTACTGCTGCCATGAACACCGCGGTATACCCACAGCCTACCCAATCTCTCATCGCCGTTTTCATTTGCTTCATTCTCGTTCTGCCCTCGCCGCCATGGTAACATCTGCACTCCATAGCCGTCGCAAGCTCCTCCGCTCGCCTGAATGACGAAACGAAAAGCGGTATGAATATCGGTATCATTCCCCTTACTTTATCCCCCATCGTGCCCGTGTCCAGCTCCGAGCCGCGCGCTTTCTGCGCGTTCATTATCTTATCCGTTTCCTCGATGAGCGTAGGTATGAATCTCAGCGCTATCGTCATCATCATCGCCAGCTCGTGCACAGGCACTTTTATCTTTTTCAGCGGCGAAAGCAGGCGCTCTATCGCGTCTGTAAGGTCTATCGGCGAGGTAGTGTACGTCAGCAGCGACGAGCCTACTATAAGGCACACTATTCGTATCACCATGTACACCGCCGTGCTCACGCCCTCGTTCGTTATCTTTATAAAATTCCATTGCCAGTACACATCGCCCGTGCGCACAAAAAGTATGTTCAGCAGGGCGGTGAATATCACCAGCGGTATTATAGGCTTTAGGCTCTTGCCGATCATGCTCGCGGGTATGCGCGATATGGCGAAGCTTATTATGGTAAAGGCTACCCCCACCATCAGCCCCCATATATTATGCGCGGCAAAAAGCATTACTATAAATACTATCGTCATCACCAGCTTCACACGCGCGTCCATGCGGTGTATCACCGAGCTGCCCGGAAAATATTGTCCCAGAGTTATATCTTTAAGCAAGTTATTTCACACTTTCCTTTTTAGGCAATACCGTACAACTATTGTATGCGTATTGCGCAGTCAGATTTTTCGTCAGATTGCCAAAAGCCGACGCAGGCTAACTCGCGTTAGTCAAGGAGGTTTTTGGTGATATGGCGGAAAATATGCAAGCAAGACGTGCACAAAGCCGCTAGGCGGTAGTTGTGCGGCATTGCCTGTATCAACTTTCCTTTTCCTACTACTGTTCAAGCCTTTCTCTCAGTACCTTTTCCGCGTACTTCACGGTGTAAACGTCCTGCGGCAGACCGCAGCCCAGCTCGTTGAGCGCATTAAAAACGCGCGTTACCTGCGGCACAGATAAGCCTATCTGCTCCAGCTCGGTGCTTCGGCTGAAAACGGCGGGCGGTTCGGCGCAGCAAAAAACTTTGCCCTCGTTCATAACGAGTATCCTATCCGCCAAGCGCGCTATGTCCTCCATCGAGTGCGAAACTATCAGCACAGTGCTGCCTTTTTCCTCGTGGTAGCGCTTTATTATCTCAAATATCCTATCCCTGCCCTGCGGGTCTAGGCCCGATGCAGGCTCGTCCAGTATCAGCACCCGCGGCTCCATCGCCATAACTCCCGCTATCGCGGCGCGGCGCTTTTGTCCGCCCGAAAGCTCAAAGGGCGATTTATCGAGTATCTCGGGGTCTAGGCCGACAAGTTCGGCTGTTTCGCGCACGCGGCGGTCTATCTCCTGCTCGTCGAGCTTCATATTTTTCGGGCCGTAGGCGATGTCTTTGTACACCGTTTCCTCAAAAAGCTGATATTCGGGGTACTGAAAGACCAGTCCAACTTTAAAGCGCACGGCGCGCAGCTTTTCCTTATCGGCGGCGAAGTCCTCGCCGTCTACCAATACTCTGCCCGAGGTCGGCTTCATCAGCCCGTTGAAATGCTGTATCAGCGTTGATTTTCCCGAGCCGGTGTGCCCGATAACGCCGAGTATCTCGCCCTCTTTTATCTCGAGGTCAACGTTATCCAGCGCGACTTTTCTGAAAGGGGTGTTCTCACCGTAAACGTAGGTCAGCCCCTCTGTTTTTATGATGCTCAAGGCTGCGCCCCCTTTCTCAGCAGTTCCGCGAGCGCTTTTACGCACTCCTCTTCGGTTATCACGTCGGCGGGCAGGTCGTATCCCGCCTTGCGCAGTCGGTGGCAAAGCTCAGTCACCTGCGGCACGTCAAGCCCCAGATTTTTCATAGTATCCACCTGCGAGAATATCTGTTTCGGCGTACCCTCGAGCATTATCTCGCCCTCGTCGATGACCACTACCCTGTCAGCCTGCGCAGCCTCCTCCATATAGTGGGTTATCAGCACTATGGTAACGCCCTGTTCGCGGTTGAGCTGTTTTATTGTGTCCATAACTTCTTTTCTGCCGCGCGGGTCTAGCATAGCGGTAGGCTCGTCCAGCAGTATGCAGTCGGGCTTCATGGCGATAACGCCCGCTATCGCGACGCGCTGTTTCTGACCGCCCGAGAGTTTGTGCGGGGCGTGCAGGCGGTATTCGTACATACCAACGGTTTTCAGCGCCTCGTCTACCCTGCGGCGTATCTCGGCAGGCTCTACGCCCAAATTTTCGAGCGCGAAAGCCACGTCCTCCTCCACTATGGTAGCCACTATCTGGTTATCGGGGTTTTGAAATACCATTCCCGCGCTTTTGCGTATCGCCAGCAGGTTATCCTCGTCGGCGGTATCAAGCCCGTTTACCGTTACCGTGCCGCTTTCGGGGATATTTATGGCGTTGAAGCACTTAGCCAGCGTCGATTTTCCCGAGCCGTTATGCCCCAGCACCGCGAGAAACTCGCCCTTTTTCACGTCGAGGGTAACGTCTTTCAGCACCTCGGTCTTTACGGGCGGCTCTTCCATTTCGTTTATATATGAAAATTTTAAGTTTTTAGCTTGGATAAAATTATTCATTGGGTTTCCTTTTTTATAATAAGCTTTTAATGTCGGTCAAATTAGGCGGGTGCTCCGCTATGGGGAAGCGGGTTATAGCCGCCGCGGCGCAGGCGCAGGCAAAGGCCACAAGCTCGCCGTCGGCAAAGCCTTTGTACAATCCGTACACTGCGCCCGCCTTAAAGCTGTCGCCCGCGCCCAATGTAGATACCGCTTCCACGCGGCAGGCGGGGCAGTGCTTAGGCGGCTCGCCCTTTCTGCCATACATAGCGCCATTTTCGCCCAGCGTGAATATTACAAGTCCCTCGGTATTTTCAGTATACCTCAGGTAAAGCTCTTCATAGCTCACGCCCGCGTAATCTCCGTCAAGGTGCTGATGAGAAATGCAGTTTACCGCGCAGTGCTTATGCGTATAGCTGTCATAGGCACAGTCTATCGTTACATATTTCACGCCGTGCTTTACGCAAAGCTGAGCTGCTTCATCGCCGAAATACGGGTCTGCGGCGGCGCACTTCGCATTTTTTATCGAGGTCTCGCATGGCGGCTCATAAAAAGGCTTGCCGCGGGAATAAAGCTTTCCCCATTCGCCGAAGCAGGTACGGGTGTTTTTGTCGATGATGACATAGTCGCTCACGCCCTCAAAGTCCTCACATTTAAGCTCAGATATATCGGCGCACTTATCCGAAAAATAGTCTGTGATAAGCGCAGCGTTCGACTCGCCCAAGTGCGTGCCGCCAAGCTTTATGGGAACTCCCAAACTGCAAAGCACTGCGGCGGCAGTACCTGTTTCGCCGCCTACGATATGGCATTTGCGGGCTATCTCAGCGTAGCCGTCTGCCGCGGGAAAATCGCCGCTGAGAAGGTAAGCGTATGTGCTCATTATCTGTCCGTACATATATACATAGTCTTTTTCGTATGTCATAACTTAGACCTCTCTAGTCAAACAACGTCGGCATATCGGGCTGCGAGTTCGCCGCGAAGCACATGGTTATCTGCGCGGTGGTGCACTTTTCCTCCGCAAGCGGCGGCAGCTCTTCGGGCGCGAAATACTCCGCGGCGGTGGTCTCGCAGTTTTCCGCAAAAGCCCCGCCCAGCGCCCTGCAAAGCACGAATATCTTGCAGACGCCGTATGCGTAAGGCGGCTTATTATGGCGGTTTCTGTCCTGCACTGCTATTATGCGCAGCGGTTCGCAGGTAATGCCCGCCTCTTCGCGCACCTCTTTCACCGTGTTTGAGGCTACTGATTCCAGCACGTCGCACCAGCCGCCGGGCAGCGACCATCTGCCGTCGTTTTCGCGTACCAGAAGTATACGCCCCTCCGAAAAAATAGCCGCGCGGGTGTCTATCTTCGGCGTTTGGTAGCCCTTTTCGCCGCAGAAGAGCAGCTTTACCCGCTCTTTCGGCACGCCTGTTTTTTCGCTTAGCATCTCCGCCGCTATATCGCGCAGGCGTTCGTAACGCTCAATATCGTAAGCGTTGGTGCAGTAGGCGAGCCCGTTCTGCGCTATGCTCTGTATCTCTATCGCCCAGCCGAGCCACGGTTCGCGCAGGCTCATTTCTGCCATATAGCGGTAGAGCCGCAGGGCAGCGGCATACCCGACATCTCTACGGGCAGGCCTATCTCGTCAGCCGTTACCCCGCCGCCGAACTTCTCGCTCAGCACCTCGCTGAGTATGTAAGCCATTACCGACGGCGAAAGCCCCGTGGTGTAGCTGTTGAGCAGGAAAAACATCGGCTCGTCGTTTAGCACCTGCGCGCAGGTCTTTACCAGATCGTAGATGCAGTCCTCCAGTTTCCAGACCTCGCCGCCGGGGCCTCTGCCGTAGCTGGGCGGATCCATCACAATGCCGTCATAGCGGCTGCCGCGGCGTATCTCGCGCTTTACGAATTTCTCGCAGTCGTCCACCAGCCAGCGTATCGGCTTATCTGAAAGCCCGCTCGCGGCGGCGTTGTCGCGCGCCCACGAAACCATGCCTTTTGAGGCGTCAACGTGCGTTACCGAAGCGCCCGCCTCAGCGCAGGCGAGGGTAGCTCCGCCCGTGTACGCGAAGAGGTTGAGCACCTTGACTTCTCTGCCCTGCTCCTTAGCGGCGCGTATCTTATCAGCCATAAAGTCCCAGTTTACCGCCTGCTCGGGGAAAAGGCCCGTGTGTTTAAAGCCCGTGGGGCGGATAACGAAGCGCAGTGCGCCGTAGGAGATCACCCAGCTCTCGGGCAGTTTTTTGCGAAACTCCCATTCGCCGCCGCCCTTGCTCGAGCGGTGGTAAACGCCGTCCGCCTTGTTCCAAAGCGGCGAGCGGTGCTCGGTCTTCCAGATTATCTGCGGGTCGGGGCGCACCAGCAGTTTGCCGCCCCAGCTCTCGAGCTTATCGCCGCCCGAGGTATCTATTATCTTATACTCACTGCTGTTCCAGTTTTTTGCAATTCTCATATGTTTACTCCGAAATATTTATTACTTCTTCCACGGCCTTACGTCCTCAGTCCAGCCCTTTTCCCGCCAGTATTCGCTATCGGCAGGGTTCCAGCCATTTTTGTTCGCGAAATGGAACACCGTGAAAAACAAGCGACCTTTTAGGCTCACGCGCGGTGAGAAGTCGTCCTTCTCCAGCTTTTTTACGACTGCGCTCACTCCGCGCTCTATCTTCGCGCGCATTTTCGGCGATATTTCGCTCCAGCTCGTCGCGTGCACGCCGTAGCCCAGCTTGTATATCTTCGGCACGCCCCAAAAGCTCAGGCTGTCCGCCATGTCTTTGTTCGTCGGGCGCATTCCCGCTCCCGCCGCCGTCGATATTACCACCCCGCGCTTTGAGAACATCTTCTCCTCGGGGCGGTGCACTATCCAGCGCCAGCCGTAGTGGTCGAGCCACGCTTTCATCGCGCCGGTGCAGTGGTAAACGTACACGGGCGAGGTCAGTATCAGCAGGTCGGCTTCGTCCACCGCGCTGGTGATTGGCGAAAGCTTCTCGTAGTGCGGACATTTCTCCGCGCTTTTCATAAAGCAGTTGGTACAGCCGCAGCAAAATTCGCCAAAGTCGCGCGGCAGGAAAAATTCCGTTATATCTCCCGCGTCCGCCAGCTTATCCGCCAGCATCCTGCCTATGTGATAGGTAGACCCGCGGTGGTTCTGACCGTTTATGATGCAGATCTTCATGCGCTTACATCTGCTCTATCAGCGCCGCGACTTCGTTCGCGAAAGCCGTTATCTCTTCGGTATCCTTACCCTCGAGCATTACGCGCACCAGCGGCTCAGTGCCAGATTCGCGCACCAGTATCCTGCCGTCAGCGCCCAGCGCCTGCTCTACTTTCGCGATGGCTTCGGTAACAGCCGCGGTATTGCTCCACATACCCTTTTTGTCGGCGGTGATCTTTACGTTCACAAGCACCTGCGGGTAGCTCTCCATGCAGGCGGCAAGCTCGCTCGCCTTTTTTCCCGTAGCCGCCATTATCTCAAGCAGCTTCGCGCCCGTAAGCTCGCCGTCGCCCGTATTCGCGTGGTCTAGCATGATTATGTGTCCCGACTGCTCGCCGCCGAGATTGTAGCCGTTTTTCAGCATTTCTTCAAGTACATAGCGGTCGCCTACGGCAGTTATCTTCGCGTTCACGCTCTCGCTCTCGGCAAATTTGAAGAAGCCGATGTTGCTCATCACCGTTACCACGCAGGTATCGTTTTTCAGCTTTCCGCAGTCCTTCATGTAGCGCGAGAATATCGCGAGCAGCTTATCGCCGTCGATGATCTCGCCGTTTTCGTCTACCGCAAGACATCTGTCAGCGTCGCCGTCGAAAGCTATTCCTATATCCGCGCCGCGCTCCTTAACTGCCTTTTGCAGGTTGCCGAGGTGGGTAGAGCCGCAGTTTTCGTTGATGTTAGTGCCGTCAGGTTCGCAGGATATAAATTCGCACTGCGCGCCAATGCCCTCAAATATCTGATGAGCCGTAGCGCTTGCCGAGCCGTTAGCGCAGTCGATAACTGCCTTTATGCCGCTCATATCGCCCGCCACCGCCGACTTTATGTAGTCAACGTAGTCGTTCACGGCGTTTTCTTCAAACACCATCCTGCCTATATCGCAGCCGTCTTTTAGCTGCATTTTCTCGGGGGTGTCGAGTATCAGCGCTTCTATCTCCTGCTCGGTCTCGTCGGGAAGCTTGAAGCCGCTGCCCGAGAAGAGCTTTATTCCGTTAAATTCAACGGAGTTGTGCGAAGCCGAGATCATAACGCCCGCGTCCGCGCCGTACTTTTTCACCAGCATAGCCACCGCAGGCGTGGGCACTACGCCGAGAATGTGCGCGTTCGCGCCGACCGAGCATATGCCCGCCGCAAGCGCCGCTTCGAGCACGTCGCCCGAGATACGCGTGTCTTTGCCAATTATTATCTTCGGTGTGTGGCCGCATTCGCCAGCCAGCACCATAGCCGCCGCTCTGCCTATCTGCATAGCCAGTTCGCAGGTCAGCTCAGTTATCGCGACGCCGCGCGCGCCGTCTGTACCAAATAATCTTCCCATTATAAATTACTCCCTTAGTTCCTATGTAAATTGTAGTTGTCGATCGTCATTACAAATGCGTTTGACCGTCCCTCAGTATGCCGAGGTGGTCGTAAGCAAGCTGAGTGGCTACCCTGCCGCGCGGCGTTTTTGAGATAAAGCCGAGCTGCATAAGGTACGGTTCGCACACGTCCTCCAGCGTTATAGCTTCCTCGCCGATAGCCGCCGCGAGCGTTTGCAGACCCACCGGCCCGCCGCCGTAGCCGTTTATTATCATTTTCAACATACGCCTGTCGAGCTTATCCAGCCCCAGATCGTCGATCTCGAGCCTATCGAGCGCGAAGCGGGCTATGTCTTTCGTTATCCTGCCGTCGCCCATTATCTGCGCGTAATCGCGAGTTCTGCGCAGCATTCTGTTAGCTATACGCGGCGTTCCGCGCGAACGGCAGGCAAGCTCCCGCGCGCCTTCTAAGTCGCAGGGCACGCCGAGTATCACCGCCGAGCGCTGGATTATATCCGCAAGCTGTTCGGGCTTGTAAAGCTCCAGCCGCTCGATTATGCCGAAGCGGTCGCGCAGAGGTGCGCTGAGCTGACCCGAGCGGGTGGTAGCGCCTATAAGCGTGAATTTGTTCAGCTCTATCCGTATCGAGCGCGCCGCAGGGCCTTTGCCCATGATAATATCCAGCGCGTAATCCTCCAGCGCGGGGTAAAGTATCTCCTCCACCTGCCGCGAAAGGCGGTGTATCTCGTCGATGAAGAGCACGTCGCCCTTTTCGAGGTTGGTCAGCAGCGCCGCTAAGTCGCCCGGCTTTTCTATCGCGGGGCCGGAGGTGGTGCGAATGTTCACGCCCATCTCGTGCGCTATTATCATCGAAAGGGTGGTCTTGCCTAAGCCCGGAGGGCCGTAGAGCAGCACATGGTCTAGGGCGTCGCCGCGCTGCTTGGCAGCTTCTATACATATTTTCACATTTTCTTTGACGCTGTCCTGACCGATGTATTCATCGAGCGTTTTCGGGCGCAGACCCACCTCAAAATCGTCGGTAGAGTCGGGCGGCTGCTCGGTGGGGGACACCAGCCTGTTTTCAAAATCAAATTCGCCTTGTTCTATCATATTCGTTCTCCATTAAAATTTTGCAAGACCTATTAAAGATTTCTTTATAAGCTCTTCTACGGGCAGCGCGGGGTCGAGCTTTGAGAGCACGCTAAGCGCTTCGCCCTCGGTATAGCCCAGCACCTCGAGCGCGGTTACGGCTTCGGCTATATTCGAGCCCGCCGCGGATACTGCCGCAGGCTGCGCCGACTGACCGCGCACCGATATAGTTTCGCCCGCCAGCTTATCTTTGAGCTCTAAGATTATGCGCTGAGCGGTCTTTGCGCCGATGCCCTTTACCTTAGTCAGCGCCTTTGAATCGGCGGTGGCTACGCAGAGGGCGAACTGCTGAGTGTTCATGCCCGAAAGTATCGAGAGCGCGGCTTTAGGGCCTACCCCCGAAACGGATATTAGCAGGCGGAAGCATTTCAGCTCTTCGCGGTCGGCAAAGCCGTAAAGCTCGGCGGCGTCCTCGCGCACGCTGAGGTAAGTGTAAAGCATTACCTCGCTCTCGCCCGCTATTTTTTGCAGAGTATTGAAAGTAGTTTTGCAGCCGTAGCCTACGCCGCCGCATTCCACCACGGCAAGCTCAGGCTCGGTATGTATCAGTTTTCCGCTGACGGAATATATCATAACAAAGATCTCCTTAGATAAATTACTTGCCGCCCAGCAGCTTGCGCGAGTTTACCGAGTAAGCGTGGGTTATCGCGAGGGCCAAAGCGTCGGCGGCGTCGTCGGGCTTTGGGATAGCTTTTAGGTGGAGTATAGTTCGCACAAGCTCCTGCACCTGTTTTTTCTCCGCCCTGCCGTAGCCGACTATCGAGCTTTTTACCTGAAGCGGGGTGTATTCGTAAAAAGGCACGCCCGCCTGTATAACGGGCAGCAGAGTCACGCCGCGCGCCTGCGCCACATCGATACCCGTTTTCTGGTTAGTATTGAAAAAAAGTTTTTCTATGCCCATCTCCTGCGGCTTATAAGTATTGAGCAGCACGCGCATATCGTCGTAAATGGTAGCAAGGCGGCGCTCGAAAGGCATATCCGCCGCGGTGGTAATAGCGCCGTAATCTACGAGCGAAACTTTCACGCCAACGTAATCTATCACCCCGTAGCCGACTATCGCGTAGCCGGGGTCGATACCGAGTATGCGCACAAGCGCCCCCTCCTTTCGCGGGAGCATAGCTCCCCTATTTTACAATCCCTTTAATTATAACACACCGCGCTGTATTTTTCAAGAGCCAAAGGCTGAACTTTCGGGAAATTTACACATTTGACTTCTGTATGATTGACATTGTGCATATTTCGTGCTAAAATCATAATGCAGGACAGCAAATACAGCTAAGCGAGGTTCATAGCATGGATTTTACAGTAAAACATTTCAGCGAGCTAACTAACGAGGAGCTTTACGATATACTGCGGCTGCGGGTGAACGTTTTTGTGGTGGAGCAGGAGTGCCCTTATCCCGAGATCGACGGCAACGACGGCTGCGCTTACCACGTTTTTCACCGCGGCGAGGACGGCGCGCTCGACGCTTACCTGCGCGTGCTGCCGCAGGGGACTACTTTCCCAACGGCGGCGCTGGGGCGCGTTATCTCGATGAAGCGGCGGTGCGGGCTGGGCAGCGAGCTGATGCGCCGTGGCATAGAGGTCGCGAAAGAGAAATTCGGCGCGGATAAGCTCACCATCGAGGCGCAGACCTACGCGCGGAAATTCTACGAGGGCGTGGGCTTTCGGCAGACCTCTGAGGAGTTCCTCGAGGACGGCATACCGCACATCGAAATGCAGTTGGAAATATGACCCGAAATGCAAATATCCCCGACGTTTGGCAGACGAAACGGTCTGCGGAAAACGTCGGGGATAATTTTTTGTGCGGATATTGCCAAGCTTACTGCTCTTCTACTGCGCGGCGTGCGCTTTCGGCTGCGCTTCCGCGTCGGGTGAATGCGGCGGCGAATACCAGCGCGAGCAGCACGACCGCGAATGTCATCCAGAGGAAAAGCGTGAGCGTGCCGCTGCCTGCGAAAGTATCGTAGTAGCCCTTGAGGTAGATGAAGCAGATAACGGCGGGCACGATGTATGTCATATAGCCGCGCAGGCAGTCGGGCAGGCGTTTGCCCTCGCCGGTATTGACCTCGGCGGAGAAATTCTCCCAGCCCCAGCCGTTTTTCTTAACGCAGAAGAGCGCGACGGTGAGCGAGCCGAGCGGCAGGAGGTTTGAGGAAACGAGGAAATCTTCGAGATCCATGATGGTGCTGCCATCGCCAAGCGGCTGTATGCCCGAAAGGGTGCTGTAACCCAGTATCGCGGGGAGCGAGAGGACAGTTATCAGCACAAGATTTAGCAGCAGCGAGCTGCGGCGGCTGATACCGCTAAGCTCTGAGATCATCGTGATGATGTTCTCGAAAACGGCGATAACGGTCGAGAGCGCGGCGAAGGACATGAATATGAAGAAAAGCGTGCCCCATGCCCTGCCGTAAGGCATATGGTGGAAAACGTTAGGCAGGGTGATGAAAAGCAGCGAAGGGCCTGAATCGGGCTGGATACCGTAAGCGAAGCAGGCGGGGATAATTATGAGTCCTGCGACAACGGCAACGGCGGTATCGAGGATGATAACGTTGAGCGATTCGCCGATAAGTGTGCGGTCTTTTTTGAGGTAGCTGCCGAATATCTCGAGCGAGCCGATACCGATACTGAGGGTAAAGAAAGCCTGCGTCATAGCGGAGAAAAGCACCGTCGGGAAGCCGATCTCGGAAAATTTGCTGAAATCGGGCACGAGGTAAAATTTCAGACCTTTCATCGCGCCTTTAAGGGTAAGGGAGTTGACCGCCATCACGACCATAAGCACCATGAGGAGTATCATCATGACTTTAGTGACCTTTTCGATTCCGTTTTGCAGACCCAGCGCGCAGACGCCTATACAGAGGGCAATGACCACTGCGGAGAATATGAACATCTGCTGCGGCGAGGCGAGCATATTATCGAAAGCGGCGGCGGTCTGCTGAGTATCAGCCGCCTGTATACCGCCCGTGAGGTAGCGGAAAGCGTAGTAAAGCATCCAGCCCGTGACCATTGTATAGAACATCATAAGCAGGTAATTGCCCGCCACGCTGGCGTATTTTGTAAGGTGAAATCTGCTGCCGGGCTTTTCGAGAATATCGTAAGCGCGGGAAAGGCTTTTGCGGCTGCCGCGGCCTACGGCAAATTCGCAGAGCAGTATAGGCATACCGAGCAGCGCCAAGCAGAGCAAATAGAGCAGCAGAAAAGCTCCGCCGCCGTTCTGACCGCAGATATAGGGGAATTTCCAGACATTGCCCAGCCCGATAGCGCAGCCCGCGGACACAAGTATAAACCCGAGCCGCGACTGAAAAGTGGCTCGTTCGTTAGATTTTTCCATAGAGTATCTC
>DBEZOM010000258.1:0-3842 GCA_048252855.1 Ruminococcus sp. | reverse complement strand
CCCCCCTCGACCCCCTCGGCAACGGCTGGCGCGTCGTTGCATCCCGCGCTTTTTAATTTTTAGCCACGTAGTGTAGATTTTCTACGTGGGAAGTTGTCGAAGACAACTTCTAGGAAACTTGGCGAAGCCAATTTTCCACGCTTCCGCGGCTTTTACTGAGTTCGGGATTGAGATTTTCCGTTCGTTCTTTTCAGACGTCCAGTTTTCCCTCGACTCTCCCCGCGATAGTTCGCGGCGACACCCTACTTACATACACCCGCTCGTCCAATATCTCTCTATCAAACGTTACCACAAAACTCCTCGGTATCTCCTCCGTACAGCTTACATCTCGCTTCCGCGCCGCCGCTGTACTCAAATACCCCCTCGTGTCCTGCGATACCGTCGCTCTCTCTATGTCAAATACCCCTATGATCTCGCTGTCTTTTACCATCGCGCCATTCCCGATGTGTACATACACCTCAGATCACTCTCCCGCTGTTTATCTTGATAACTTTTCCTCCCGCGGCTCGCCCTCTCAGAGCTTCCTCGCCGCAGCAGGTGATTATTACCTGCATATCTCTTATCTTGCTCATCACAAACTCCTGCCGTCCCGCGTCCAGTTCGCTCATTACATCGTCCAGCAGTATGCACGGCGCGTCGCCCGTTTCCTCGCTCAGTATATACGCCTGAGCCAGTTTCATGATAAGCGCTATCGACCTATGCTGCCCCTGCGAAGCATAATCTTTCGCGTACATTCCGTTTATCTTGCAGTGCAGGTCGTCGCGGTGTACCCCTTTCAGCGTGAACCCCGCGCGCATATCCTCCGCACGGCTCTTCCTCAGCGCCTCGGCATACTCCGCCGCAAGGTCGTTCTGATAATCAGTTCGCCCCTGCAAATTTTCATATATCGTCGAATGATATTCTATCTCCAGCCGCTCACGCCCCTGCGAGATCTCGCTGTAAAGCCTTTGAGCCGCTATTTCCAGCTTCTTGCAGTAGTTGTACCGCAGCATTGATATATAAGCGCCCATCTGCGCAAGCTGCGCGTCCCATATGTCCAACATATCGCCGATGTCCGCCGTTTGGTAAGCCGCTTTTAGCTGAGTGTTTCTCTGCTCCAGCAGCCTGCGGTATTTGTCTACCACCCGCCTGTACGAACGCTTTATCTGCGATACCGAAAGGTCGGCAAAGCTGCGCCGCACCTCGGGCGAGCCTTTTGAAAGCTCTAAGTCCTCGGGCGTGAATACTACGCACTCCAGCGCGCCGAACAGCCCCGAGGGGTTCTTTACGCTTACGCCGTTTAGCGCTATCTTCTTGCTGCGTATCTCGCTTCTTATCAGCGTGTAGTCTATCTGCTGAGTGCGACGCTTGTCCGCAAAGCGCAAGCCTATGTCAAAGCGCTCGCCGCCTAGGCGTATCAGCTCGCGGTCTTTAGCCCCGCGAAAACTTCTCTCGCCCGTGCATAGCCATATCGCTTCGAGTATGTTGGTCTTGCCCTGCGCGTTCTGCCCGCATATCACGTTCAGCTCGGGGTGCAGGTCTATGTCTATATTTTCCAGATTTCTGAACCCGTCCGCGCTGAAATGCTCTATTCTCATGCTTTATTCCGCGTCCGCGGCGGTGCTCACTATCTCCAGCTTCAGCGAAAGCTCGTCTATCTCGGCGCAGTCGCCGTTTCTCAGCTTTTTGCCGCGCATGGTGCACACCTCGCCGTTCACCTTAATGCGTCCCTCGGCGATGACCTCTTTGGCAATTCCGCCCGTTTCGGTAACGCCCGCGTATTTCAGCAGCGAGTCAAGCTTGATGTACTCGGTGTTTATCTTTATCTTTTCGCTTCTCATTATCTTAAAATCTTCCCTCTGAAATTTATTCCTTCGGCAGTCTTACGGGCAGCACAAGGTATGTGTAGCTCTCGCCGTTTAAGGGTATTATCTTCATAGGCAGCAGACTTCCGCCAAGCTGCAATTTTACCTTTTCGTCGCTTACCGCCTTTAGCGGGTCGAGGAAAAAGCGGCATTTAAAACCAATTTCCATAGATGTTCCGTTAATGTCGGCGCTTATCTCGTCGTGCACTTTGCCGAGCGAGCGCGTCGCACATTTTATGGATATTTGACCGTTATCGAACATACAGCGTACAGGGCTGGGGTTCTTTTCGTTTATCAGCAGCAGGCAGCGTTCGAGGGTGCGTATCAGCTTCACGCGGTCTACCACTACTTCGGTCGTCCAAGTGCTGGGAATAGCGCTCTTGTACGGGTGGAACTCGCCCTCCAGCAGGCGCGAGTTTACAAGATAGTTGCCCACCTGGAAAATAATGTGCTTCTTAGCAAGGAAGAGCGAGCATACCTCGTTCTCGTCGTCTGAAAGCAGCTTCGATACCTCGTCGAGGTTCTTAGCGGGCACTACGAATTTCAGCTCGCCCTCGTAAGATATAGGCTCGGTGCGTACCGCTAGGCGGTAGCCGTCTATCGCGGCGACTGTAAGGGTGTTGTTTTCTATCTCAAAAAGTTCGCCTTTGAGTATCGGCTTTATGTCGAGCTGCGAAGCGGCGAATTTAGTCTGCTGGATCATGCTTTTGAGCACGGGCTGAGAGATCTTCACTTCGGTGGAGGAGTCTTTGCCGGGCAGTTCGGGGTAATCGTCGGCGGGGATAGCGTTGAGGTTGTAGGAAGTAACGCCGCATTCGAGGGTTATCATGTAGTCGTCGGACACCTCGAAGAGAAGATCATCGTCGGGCATTTTGCGAACCATTTCGCAGATAATGCGGGAGTTTACGATAAAGTCAGCGCTGTCGGCGGAGCGTATCTCGAGGTTAGTGCGGATACCTATTTCGAGGTCGTAGCCGGTAAGTTCGAGGTTATTTTGGCGGATAGAGAATTTGATACCTTCGAGGGCGGAGAGAGCCGACCTGTCGGAGACCGCTTTAGAAACGTTGTTAAGCGCTTCTGAGAGTTTAATTTTATCGCAAGTAAATCTAGTCATAGTAACTCCTTTCGGTAGAGTAAAAATCTATCAGTGAAATAATTAACATAGTAATAACTAAAACGAAGTAAAAGCCGCGGAAGCAACGCCTAGCACGAACTAACGAAAAGCGTGAATTCAAGAAAAGCGCGTGCTCAAGCGGCGCGCCAGCCGCTTGCGGGGTCGAGGGGCAGAGCCCATCGGCGCGCTCCGCAGAGCGCGAAACCCCATCCCGAAGGGCGCTCCGCATAGGGTGAATTGGAAAACAGTCCGGTGGACTGTTTTCCAAGAGGGGCATGCCCTGCAAGGGAGGGCTGCCCCTAGTAGGTCGCCCGCAGACAGCCCCCTTCAAGGGCGCACGCCCTTGAACGAACCCAGTAAAAGCCCCAAACCAGACAGTCTAAAGTATGTATACCCATATACAAATACATATATATCCAAGTATTCCCCCACCGAACGCTGTTCAAACAAGCTGCTTTACTGTATTTTCCAGTGCGTGGAAAGTGCTTTTTCTCGGGGGGATAACTATGTATTATATAATATATCCGTATATATATCAGGCTTTAGATAGCCATAGGGTGGTCTTTACGTTTGTTCGTGCCTGCAAGGGCTTGCGCCCTTGTTTGGGTTTAATTGTTGTTCGCCGCAAAATCGCTTCGCTCTTTGCGGATTTTATTGACATAAAGAGGACTGCGCTATTGGAAATGCGGGGCTGTTCGGGTTTGCGCATTTGATTAGTGGGATTGCTTTGGAGCGTTCTCTTTTTTTGGCAGCCCCGCATTTTGGGGATTGCTTTTGTTTTGGAGGATTTTGGGATAGGATTGGCTATCTTTGTGATCTCTGCACTTTTCCCAAAGGGCTTCGCCCTCTGGACTCCCACAATGGGGCTTCTCGCCCCCTTGACC
>DBEZOM010000257.1:0-6029 GCA_048252855.1 Ruminococcus sp. | reverse complement strand
CTCACGTGGAGCGCGACCCGCTGGATTTTTGTTGACTGCCTCGGCGGAGAAATATTTCAACTCACGCGCTCACGTGGAGCGCGACTGAAAAAATCGAGAAGAAAAGTGTTTCCCTAGGGATTTCAACTCACGCGCTCACGTGGAGCGCGACCGAAAAATCTCAGCGGTACAGCCATTATATACCCGCCATTTCAACTCACGCGCTCACGTGGAGCGCGACCCTAGATGTTGTTGCAGTTGG
Organism: Ruminococcus sp.; assembly: GCA_048252855.1. Lineage (GTDB taxonomy): Bacteria > Bacillota > Clostridia > Oscillospirales > Ruminococcaceae > YE71. The sequence goes on along the minus strand of DBEZOM010000257.1, from coordinate 5,788 downwards.
GCGCTTGCTCCACATGATACGGATCCGATCCCTTTTGGTTTGCAAAATATCGGCGCGATGTTCATAAATCGTTGATATTTTGCGGGTCTTTTGCCGCGAAGCGTGCGCGCGATCGGTTTCGCTTTCGCTTCGCAGATGTCGCTCAGCTGTCAGATTATCAGCACGCCTTCGGGATCGTACCCCGCTTTTGTGCCGAAATGCTCTATCCTGTTTTTCCAATTGTTGCCGAGATAGTATATCCGCAGGCTGTCCTCTTGCTGGTCTATTATCTTCAAAAGTTTGTCTTTCAGCTTCAAAAATGTGCCGTAATCTACGTCTATCTCAAAAACGCTGTTCTGCACGCGCTGACCGTAGTTTTGGCACTCTTTCGCGACTTTTCTCAGCCGCTTCCTGCCGCTGTTGTCCGTTGTAGACACGTCATAACTTACTAATGTCATCATTTTTTGTCACCTACTTCAGCAGATAGCATGGGTACTCGCTTATCTCGCCGCGTATGTATTTCGCCATCAGCGAGCTTTGCACATACGGCAACAGCCCCAGCGGTATTTTCTCGCCAAGATATGGGTGGTCTATCTTTCCGCGCTTGCGCTCCTGCCAAGCCGTCAGCACCTTTTTCTTGCCGTCTTTGCTGAGGTATACCGCGCCGCTCGGCTGCGTTTCAAAATCTTCTGCCTTTATCATTTTCAGATCTATCATCGTCAGCACCAGCCGCTCGCATATGCAGCGCGTTTCCTCTACCATGTCGCACGCCAGACTTGCTCTGCCGGGGCGCAGTGAATGGTAAAATCCGCAGCAGCTGTCCAGCCCTACGCTCTCCAGCGCCGATGTGTACCAGCTGACGGCGATGGTGTACAAAAACGATAGCATAGCGTTCACGCGGTCGAGCGGCGGTCTTTTGGTGCGGTTCACAAGCTCGAAATCGTCTTTCTGCCGGCGTATCAGTCGGTCGAAAATATCGAAATACGCTTTGGCGCAGCTGCCCTCCACACCCATTATCATATCTTTGTCCTTCATCTCGTAAACGCTTTTGATGCCGCTTTCGAGGTAGCTTATGCAGTCGGTGAGCGCGCCGTCGGCGTTAATCTCGGGTGCGTCGCGCATACTGCGCTTTATCAGATACCGCGTGTTTGAAAGCTTTGCCGCTACGCAGTTCTGCATCATCTCCGTCTGCTCAGTGCCGAATTTTTCAAACTGCGCTTTTCGCAGGTAAACGTTGCCCTTCGGCTTGCCTTGAACTCTCGCTAAGAATTTTCCCTGCGGCGATATGAAGTTTATCGGTATGCCGTATTCGGTGCACTTGCCCATCAGCGCGGGCGAACAGCCTATGTAGCTGAAAAGGTATATGTCCTCTATGGTGGTGAATGGCAGCCGAAATTTCTCGCCGCTGTACTCGCCGTCCTCATTTTTCGTGCGGCATACTACGTTCTCGCCGTCGAGCGTCAGGTACGCTGTTTCGTCGATTATGTAGAGTGAATTAAGCAGTTTGCGCACCCTCTCAGCTCCTTTCCTGCGCGCCGTTCATCGACATAACTATTTCTTTTACGCTGTATTTTTTCACTTTCGGGAAGCACATATCCGCCAGCGAACACCCGCTGCATTTCTGCCCGCGTGCGCGCTGAGGTATCTCGCCGCTTTGCAGTATCTCACGCATCTCGCGCAGATATTTCCGCAGCAGTCCGTTGTATTTTTCACGCTCCTGCCCGTCAAAAGGCAGCTTCAGCCTGCGCCGCACATCGCCGTAATATATGTAAGCGTTGCAGTTACAGCCGAAAATGCTGTCGGCGCATATCTTCTGTGCGTAGACCTGTATGGCGTCGCTTTCGTTGTATTCGCCCGATTTCGGCTTGCGCGGCTTGTATTCCACAATGTCCACGTCAAAATTTCCGCCGAGCTTTTCGATATACGCGCCGCTCTTTCGCCGAACAAATTCTATGCAGTCGGCCACGCCGAAAATGTCCAGCTCGGGGTCGTCGCAGTAAAGCGCCACATCGCTGCGCACTATCTTCTCTCTGCTCTCAAAGCTGCGGCTGCCGCTGTGCACGTTTTCGTGCATCAGGTTCGCTTTTACAACAAAGGCGTTCTCCGCCCAGTCGTCGTTTATTTCCAGCAGAGCAAATCTGCACGGACAGTACATATAGTGCTGTATGCTGCGTATGTTAATCGTCCGCGCCTGCTCTTTGTATACCTCGTCCTCCAATTTTTATCAGAGCTTTTCCATCATCTCTACGCCTGCGGGCATATCGCGGTCTATGCTTATCTCGTAGTCCGAAAATGCTCTCGGTACAGCCGTATCTTCTTTCAGCTTTATGCTGATCTTGTCGAAAAGCGTCTGCGCGGGGGCGTTGCCCAAAGCTGACTCGTGCTTGAAAACTATCAGCTTTCTCATGCACATCTTTCCGCGCGCCGCGCTTCTGTCGTGCTCAAACATATTGATTATCGCGCTCCAAAGCAGCTCAAGGTCATCTTCGCTAAAGCCCGTTATCTTGTCGGCGAGCATAGCGGAAACGTATCCCTCGGCACGGTAGAGCGCGTAGGGAATGAAGCTCTTTCTGCCCATTTCGGTGTTGCCGGTCTCTGTTCTCTCAATAGTGGTCTTTGCCTGTCGCGTAATGCTTATCTCCTGCGGGAAAACGGGGTCTAGGCTTCTCGCAAAGTTGATCTGCACAGGTCCTCTCACTATTCCGCATGGGTCGTCGCCCGTGCTCATTACTGCGCCGAATGTGCGCACATCGTAGTAATTTTTGCATATGTAGTCGCGTGCCTGCTTCTGCGTTTCGGCGGGTGTGAGCTTGCCGCTTCCGGTCGGCAGGTCAAGCGCGTTGTAAGCTTCGGTGAACTTGGTGTTCAGCGCCTTGTCAGCCTTTATCAGTATGTTGTAGCCCGGCTCGCCCTCTTTTACAAGCTCTACAAAATTTCTGATCTTTCTTTTCAGGCATACGTCGGTAACGTAGCCGAGGTTGCTTTGAGGGTCTACGCGCGGCATATTATTCGCGTCGGGGTCGCCGTTGGGGTTGCCGTTTTCTACGTCGAATATCATTACAAATTCATAGCGGTTTTTGATAGCGTTTTCCATAGTTTTATCTTCCTTTCATTATTCGTCGGTCTGGTCAGCCTTTTCTTTGGTTTCCTTTTTGGTGTAAAATTCGCTCTTCTGCTGGTAGTAGTTCACGATGAACATACCCTGATCTTCCTGACTGAGCTGCTTCGGGTACCTGCCGTTAAGAGCTGCGTTTAACTTGGTGAGAATCTTGTCGTAATAGGTATAAGCCGGCTTATCGAGTTTTCTCATGTGGTTTCTTGAAAGCTTTATCAGTGTCGGGAAAATTGTAGCGGGCCGCGAACAGGCTGACGAGAAGTAGCTGTCGCCTATGGTCTTGTTCAGATCGCCCTTTACAGAATCGCACTGTATCTTTTCCAGTACGGCGAAAAGTCTGCCGCAAAGGGCCGCGGGCTCTTTGTTATCTTGGTTTATCAGCATTTTAATGTCCTCCTTTTTGTAATTGCGTATCAAGCAGGCTTTTATTATGCCCGCGCGCGCGTTGTTGAGTTTTATAAAATGGTTGTCCTCGGTATCGCTGTCTGTTTTTATGCGCCGTATCGCGGTGCTCAGCAGGGAATTCGGGTAGTTCGTTCCGTTGAATATCGCTTCAAATATCCCCGCGAGCAGTGGAGGCGGCACTTTGTCGTTGCTTGATTTTGGCGATACCAGCTCGTGGAGCATTCGCCATACCGAGATGTATTTCGGCTCGTAGCCGATAGCCATATTGCGCTGGTGCTCCATTATGTTGTCGATGATGTCGCCGAATTTCCTGCGCAGGGCGAACTTTTGGCATACGCGCGAGCTGTTCGCCGTAAGTCCCGCAACGTAAAAATCTACCCTCTCGTCGATGTCGTCAAACTCGGGCGGTATGCCTTTCAGCGAATTTGTGAAAGTTTCGTTCAGCGTGTTGTCAGCGCCTCTCAGCAGCATGCTCACCAGCCTTGATTCGTTCACGTCGTTCCGCTTCATGGCGAAGTAGACAAGCGTTAGGTCGTCCATCACCTTGTGGTGCTCTTCGTCCGCGAGCAGACGGTTGAGCGCCGAGGTGTACATCTTCATAGCCTTTTCGGAAACGCCGCTGTTGAATGAAAATGTCTTGCCGTATGATTCAAATGCATTTTCATTTGAGGTAACAAAAACGCAGCCCGACGCCATTCCGCCCGCTATGCCTTTGATCTTATCGTGTATGCGCGCCTGCGGCAGACGTTCTCCCAGTATGCTGCATACTGCCAGCTCGGTGTTTTCAGCTTCGGCGGCAGCCTGTTTCTCAGCAAGATATTTGTCGTAAGCTTCCCTAAAAGCGGGGTCGTTCTGCAAAAGTTCGTCCGTGTCGAACCCGAATTCGTAGTAAACGCTTGCCGCACCGAAACGGCTTCCCAGCTCCAGCAATATCGGGTCGTTTATGTGCTCTTCGGGTTTCCACGTCTTTATGAAATTGCAGTAAGCGCGGCATAGCGGCGAGTTTAGCCCCTCGAAAAACGCAAGGTTCACCTCGCAGAACGCTTTGTGCGATTTCTTTGCTTTGTTGGTCTTGTCCTCGGGCGAAAGCGTGCCGTCCTTTTTGTTGTAATTCAGCCCGAATATGTAGAGCGGACGGTGCTCGATGATGTTTCCGTCGATACCCGGCTTCTGCGTGCGTACGGGGAGCTCGGCGATCTTAGGCGCAAGCACCATCTTTTCCTTGCCGCTTTTGCTCTTTATCGGCTTCGGCGCTTCCACGCTGATGATATTATCTATACAGCCCTCCGGCGAGAGCTGTATAAGATAGTTTACGTTTTGTTTGCAGTAGCCGTCCTCTACTTCTTTTTCCTGTATTTGGCTGTAATCGCAAAGTGCTTTTATCAGCATTTTAGCTCCTTTCTGTACTCGGCGACGTCTATAACGCCGTCGATCATGTACGGGTGGTAGTACATGGCGTCTGCTTTGTCGGAAAATTGCGGGTGTTCCCAGTCGCCGTTTATCGGCTTGCCGCCGTCGCGAAATCTCATTCCGTAAAGCATAAGCCCCAGATCGTGCCTGCCCATGTTTTCTTCGGCAACTTCGCTGAGGTCGAGATCATCGACCAGCTCCAGCCGCTTCACCGAAAACTCTCTGCACCCTAAGCATGGCTGGCGGAAGCATTGCCCCTTTTTCAGCCTGCGAAGCATGATGTTGTAGTGCTTCTCCTCGCACTCGTCCTCGTGGTCAGAGCGTATGAACGTCCGCTCGATGTGAAACTCTATCCCGTATTTCACGTCTTTGAGCACTACCGAGCCGCGCTGCGTTCGCACATCGGGCGTGTAGATAACTGCCGCGCCGCCGCCGTTCATCTGCGCTCTGACCGTCTTTAGCGGCAGCTTGGTCTTTACCTCGTTGCGCCGTATGTTGACGGTCTTGATCGGGTTAAAAACCACGACCTTGTCGATCACGATGCGAAGCGACGGCTTCCAGTACACGCATTTGAGCATTCCCTCGAGCGCGCTGATAGTAGGCACGTCGTAAGTCACCCTCTCGGTTTTCAGTTCAGGTCTGTTGAAGCCGGCGTAATCGCCCTCGACGATCACTTTAAAACCGTAAGCCATTTGATTATCAACTCCTTTTCTGATTTTCTTGCTATATCTTTTAATGTGTAAGTTGGTTTTTGAAATAAATTGTTGAAAGCCGGCTTCCAATACAAACTTTTAAGCAGCCCTTCAAGTGCGCTGACCGTAGGGATATTGTTGGGCTTTTGGCAAACACCACAATTTATATCTGTATTAAGCTCTATTT
>DBEZOM010000256.1:0-11617 GCA_048252855.1 Ruminococcus sp. | reverse complement strand
GACGTTGCGGCGCTTATATAAAAATATTAAACTGAGCAAATCAATTATTCTGACTAACAAAAAGGCAGTACCGCGAAAAATGCGGCACTGCCTTTTTCTTTTAATTGGTAAATTTTCAGCTCTTCATCCAGTCGATGCAGTCCTGCACCCACTCGGCGGCTTTCGGCTGATTGTGGCCCGGCCAAGTCGCGGTGGTGTCGTCGCAGAGCGAAAGTCCGTGGCCGCCCGAGGGATAAATGTGCGCCTCGAACGGGATCTTGTTCGCCGAGAGCGCGGTCGCGTAGTAAAGCGTGTTCTCGACGGGCACACAGCCATCGTCGGCGCAGTGCCAAATGAACGTGCGCGGGGTCTGCTCGCCAACGCGCTTATCCATCGAGAGAAATTCGCGCAATTCGGGGTCGTCTTTGTGCTGGAGCAGGTTGGCAATCGAGCCTTCATGCGTCAGCTTTGGGTCTGAAAGGATAACGGGATAGCAGAGCACAGAGCCGTTCACGCGCAGAGTTTCGCTATCACAGCCGAGCGTTTCCGCAAGCAGTGGCATATTCCAAAGGTTCGCCATGCTCGCCGCGAGGTGGCCGCCCGCCGAGAAGCCCATCACGAAGATCTTGTCGGGGTCGATGTCGAATTTTTCGGCATTTTCGCGAACGTACTTCACCGCCGCCGCACATTCAAGCAGGTCGGTAGGGAATTTTTTGCCATAGCAGGAATAACGAAGCACGAACGTTGCAAATCCCGCACCCAGAAAACGGTAAGCCACGGGGTCAGCCTCGCGCTCGGAGCACCAATCATAGCCGCCGCCGGGGCAAATTACCACCGCTCCTCGCTTGCGCGAGCCGGTCTCCTCGTAAACTTTCGGCACGAAACAGCTCAGCGTGGGCTGGTAATTCGGGTCTTCAAGACCTGCTTTTGCGTAATCAACTTTAATATCAACTATTTCCATATCTGTCACTCTCATTCTGCATTTGTATCATTTGAAATTTCTGACGAACCGTCGCCCTGCGCGCCTACCGAAAGCACAAATTTTTCAGTCGGCGCGACGGTCACGATATATCCGTCGGAATTATTTCCGGAAATTATGTACGGGCACTCGCTGCCCTCGCCGTCGGCGGGTATCTGAATATCGGTAGTTTCTGTTCCTGAATCTGCAATATAGTACAGCACTTGACAGCCAACGCTAGTCTGCACACTTAGCGGAGAATCGAAACTGTACGATTTTATGTACTCTTGAAACTCCTCAAAAGTCAGCCCCTGCTCCTGCATAACGGCCGCCGCTGCTCTGCCGACGTAGCGAAAATGCGCTGCGTTATAGGCATAACCCGTCTGCTTGTCCGCATCCTCGGGATAGCGAAGCACAAATCCATATTTGTAAGCTTTTTCCGCGAACCATGCGTACTCACCGCTGCCGTCGAAAGCCGTAACCCCGCCGATTTCGTCGAGATACAGCCCGAGGTCGATCTCCAGACCGTCTTCGTGGTCGGCGCAGGTCTTTTCCTCCGCGGGCTGTTCGATCAGCTGCGGCTCGACCCAGTTTCCGTAATCGTCATAGTAGCCATCGGTGTACTGCGGCTCTTTTTCCGCCTGCGGCGCGGTGTACGCCTGCGTCAGCATGATCGTCCGCAGGCCCGTTTTGTCATAAAAATCGCTGAGCATCTGATTCAGCGGCTGTAGCAGAGCCTTGTCCGCCTTCATTTTCGAGTCCGCCGCCGATGCGATCTGCAAGCCCTCGCTGTTGAAAAGGCTGCTGTAAACGCTCTCAAGCTGCGGCGCGGGGTAGCCAAGATCTTCGCTGTAAAGCCCGAGCGGGCCGTAGTTTAGCTGATTGGAATTCACCGTAACATATGTAAAATTCTGCGTCAGCGCGTCAACGTCAACGCTTTCTGCGGGCGCTAGCGATTCCTCCGAACTTGCCGCCGAAGTCTGCGGCTTTATCTCTTTGCGGTCATTGCCGAGCGCGACTTTTACCAGCCAGCCCGCCAACGCCGCGAACATCAGCACCACCAGCAGGATAAGCAGTACCGTAGCCGCTCCGCCGCCCTGTTTTTTCGGCGGCTGACGTCTGGCGGGGCGCTCTGCCGCGGCATTTGCGGGGCGAACTTTCACGCGTGTGGGTCTATTTCTATTATCTGTATTTTTTGCCATTAAGGCTGCCTCACTTTCTGAAAAATTTCTACACACATTTATTATAGCACATTCCGCCGCAAATGTGAATACCCGCAGGCAAATCATAAGATTTATTTAATATTTTGTACAGCTTTCACAACAAATAGACCGCCGAGGGCGCGCACCCGAAGCGGTCTGAATTTCTATAAATTATCACGCATTGCACTTTTTGACATAGCCGACTACCGAGCAGATGAACTGCCTGCCTTCGGGCGAAGCCGCCAGTTTTTCAAAATCGCAATTGCAGACGACCACTTTACCGTCCAAATAATTGTACTCGTACATCAACGCGAGATCGTGGTTGCGCTCGAAATTGTCGATGGTGCGTACGATAACGCGCTTGCCCTCGGCGCTGCCGTCGAGTATCTCGCTGCGCGAATTTGAAACGATCTCCCACCACTGCGGCGTTGAAAATTTCTCGGTCGGGAAATCCGCGAGCGCGGGGTGCTGCGCGTCGATCAGCAGGCCCATCGTGCCGACCGGCTCGGGCTTTTTCATCATTTCCGAGATCAGGCGGAACATATGGTAGCACCAGAAATCCTGGCAGTAAAAGCCCTCGATCGAGTTCGCGATGTCGCCGAGCTTCGGCACGATGAGCACCGTTTTGCCCGCCGCGAGCAGCTTTTCCGCCTCGGCGTCCAACTTCTCGAACATATACGCGCCCGCCGTGTCAACGCTTTCGCGCTTCGGGTACGCCATCAGCGTGTAGTGGTTGCGAATGTCGGTGTCCTCAACGGCGAGGGCGAGGGTCAGCTTTTTAGGCGCTTCAAGCTCGGGTATCTGCACCGCTAGTTTGCCCAGCGCGATGTAATTTTCGGCGGTCTTTGGCACTTCCCCGCTCAGCCTTGCAAGCTCAGTTCCGCACTCGCAGGTCAGCACGGCGGTGAATTTCTTGCCGCAAACGCCGCTCGGGCGGTAGTTGGTAAGGCGAATATCCGCCGCGAAATCCTCGCCGCTTTCCAGATTATAGTTTGCAAATTCAGCCAAAATTACCGCGTCATTACAGAACTCACGCCACTCTTCGGGCGAGCAGATGCCCTTTTCGTCCATGAAAGCGTCCAGCACGCCGACCAGCGCAGTACCCTGTCCGCTAAAATCTTGAATATCCAGTACTTGGAAGCCCCCGAGCGACTGCGAACGGAAGATCGACTCCATTTCCTCTTTATAGCACTGCACCGCGAGCGCGCCCGAGGCCTCGAAATAATCGTGAGCCAGCGGCAACAGACCCTTTTCGTCGAGCCGCTCTCTGAAAACCTCAAAATTGCGCGCTTTGAGCGAGCCGGTGTACTTCTCTATCTCGTCGAAATTCGGGTAAGTTTCGTACTGACCTATCTCGTGGGTGACTATCGGCACATCGGGCACGAAGTCGGCGTCCGCTTCGGAAGCTTTGACCGTTTTCATCGTAGTGCCGTACTGTATCTGCACCGTGCCGTCCTCGCTGACCTCGGTCGCCGAAGCCGCGCGGGTGGGGTGGACTATGCTGTCATAATTGTGCGTGGTCGCGGGCTTATCGGTCTGGATATGGCCGAGCGGAGCGTCGCACATGGCGTACGAGCCGCGGATAAGTCTGTCGTTCGCAAGGCGCACGCCTACGAAGAAATCGTCGTTCTCGATGACGTTCGGAAACCACTGGAAATTGTTAGAACCCTGCGTGTAAAGATGGCGGCTGTCGCGCGATTTGTATGCTCCGATTATCTCGTTCAGCCGCTCTTTGCTGCCCCAAAGTTCGTTGCCCATCGACATCATGCAGTACGAGGGGTGGCTGCCGAAAGCGTCGAGCATACGGAAGCCCTCAGCTATCAGGAAATTCTGCTCCTCCTCGTTAAAGCCCTCCTCGCCGGGCGCTTGTATCGTACCCCAAAAAGGAAGCTGCGGCTCCATGTAGATTCCGAGCATATCCGCCGCGATGAAAGCCGCTTCGGGCGGGCAGCAGGTGTGGAATCTGTAATGGTTCATGCCGTATGATTTGGAAATTTTCAGCACGCGCAGCCACTCGTCAACGGTGGTGGGTGCGTAGCCTGTCAGCGGGAAGATCATGCCGTCATGTTTGCCGCGCAAGAAAGTTTTTCTGCCGTTGATGTAAAATTTATCCTTTACAGCCTTAAACTCGCGCAGACCCGCGATGATCTCGTAAACGTCGCCGCCTATGTCGATCTTGATATTGTAAAGCTCGGGGCTGTACTCATCCCATGTGCGCGCGTCCTCGCCGAGGGGCAGTGTCGCGATAAGCTCGCCACCCGTGAAAATTGCGTTGACCGCCGCGGGCTTGTGCGCCGCCTTGCCCTCGGGAGCGTTGAAACTTTCGGCAGAGATCACCGCCTTGCCGCTCTCCGCGCCCTTTATCTTTGCGATAACGCGGAACGCTTTTTCCTCAAATAGCGGATAGACCTTTACCTCGTCGGCATACGCCGCGCCGTAGATCTTTACAGCCATTTCGCCCGTGATGCCGTTCCAATTGGTCTGCGTGTCGGGCGAGGTGAGGTGGCCGCCCTTGGTCGGGTAGCCGACGTTTGAAACGCAAACAGTTATCTCCTGCTCGCCGCCCTTGACGTACTTCGTGATGTCGTAAACGTGCGGCGAAACAAGGCTGTTCTGCATGCCGACGTACTCGCCGTCGATGTAAAGCTTAGTTATGCGGGTGCGTTCTAGGACTAGCTTTGCGGTCTTGCCGACCGCCGCGCTGAGGTCGGCTTTGCGTGTGAACCATGCGTCGCCCTCGAAAAGCTTGGTATCGGTGAGAAAGCCCTCTTCGCGCGCGGGGTTATCCTCGCCCTTGCCTGCGTGCGAGGTGGTATCGGGCAGGGTTATGATGTCATCGAACTGCGGCAGTACTCCCCTGCACTCTTTATCGAGCGCCAGCCGCCACTCGCCCGAAAGGTCTATACGGTCTGTCATATGAAAAATCCTTTCTGTATGTACTAATATTTTCACATTTATTATATCACACAAAAGCGCGGTTTGCAAGAGTGATTTTATATCAATTATAAAAAAATGAAAGCCCATTAGTGCAAATTCGCCAATGGACTTTCGTTTGATGATCTTAAAGTATAGTTCCGCCGCCTACGACGTATTCGCCGCTGTAAAATACTACCGCCTGTCCCTTTGAGATAGCCTTGTGCGGGGTGTCGAAGACCACGCGCACGCCGCGCTCGTCGGGGTAGAGGGTGCAGGGCACATCCTGCTGATGGTAGCGCGTCTGCGCGGTGCAGCGGTAAGGCTCTTTCAGCTCGTCGAACATTATGAAATTCACATCGCCCGCCGTAAGCTCTTTTCGCGCGAGCTGTTCCGCCGTGCCGAGCACCAGCACGTTATCCGCCGTGTTTTTCTCGACCACGAAAAGCGGCTGAGAGTAGGAAACGCCCACTCCCCTTCGCTGACCTATCGTGTAATTTATCAGCCCGCGGTGCTCGCCGAGCAGCGTGCCGTCGGTAAGGCGTATCTCGCCGTGCTTCTGCTCGCCCTCGCGCTCGGTGATGAATTTCGCGTAGTCGCCGTCGGGGATAAAGCAGATGTCCTGACTGTCGGGCTTTTTAGCGTTTATCAGCCCGTTCGCCTCAGCCTTCGCGCGAATGTCCTCCTTGCGCATACCGCCGCAGGGAAAAAGCGTGTGCGCGAGCTGATCCTGCGTCATGCCGTATAGCACATAGCTCTGATCCTTAGCGCGGTCGGGCGAGCGTTTCAGCAGCCATCTGCCGCTTTCCTCGCAGTATTCGCGCTGAACGTAGTGCCCCGTAGCGATATAATCAAAATCCAGCAGGCGGGCGCGGTCGAGAAAGCTGCCGAATTTTAGGTGCTTGTTGCACTCTATGCAGGGGTTCGGCGTGCCGCCGTCGAGATATGTGTTGACAAAATTATCTATCACCATTTCCTTAAAGCGGTCGGAAAGGTTAAAGACGTGAAAATCTATCCCCAGCTTAAAAGCGACGAACCGCGCGTCCTCTACGTCGTTTAGCGAACAGCAGGTCTTGCTGCGCTCCAGTCCTATGTCCTCGTTATTGTAAAGGTGCATGGTCGCGCCCGCGCACTCATAGCCCTGCTCCAGCAGCAGCTTCACCGCCGCCGAGCTGTCCACGCCGCCGCTCATCGCGACGAGCACTCTTTTTTTCTTCTCATTTTCCATAGTATCTTTCCTTATATCCCGAGTGTTTCGGCGGCTTCGCGCCATATCTCCTCGCAGCCGAAGTTCTCGCCGCGCTCTTCGCAAAGGCGGCGTATAAGCTGCAAACATTCCTTATTATAGTGCCTGCCCGTTTTAAGCATGGCGATCATCGTGCGGCTCCAGACGTTCGCGAGGTCTATCAGCCCGCTTTCGTAAAATTCGGCGACCACCGCTTCGTTGTCGTAGGGCACACTTACAAGCTGCGTTTTCCAATCGCCGCCCGCCGACTCCGCCAATATGAACTGCGCCGCCGTCTGGCCGTTGCAGGGTATGCCGACAGTTCCGCCGTTTACGATGGTCTTTCGCCCGCGCGTAAATTCATACGGCTGATGGCAGTGCGCGCATATGAGCAGCTCGGTAGTCATTTCGTCCATCACCTCGCGCGTTTTTGGCGAGTCGCCGCAGAAAAGCTCGCGCGCGTTCTGCATCGAGCCGTGGCATATCGAAAGCGGCGGGTAACCGTCGAGCTTTATCTCCATGCCGATGGGCATATCCTCAAAAAATCGCAGGTCGCCGCCCGTGAGGTTCTCGAAAGTGTAAAGCAGCGAGCCGCTCTGCGAGTTGTACTCCCACCCCTCGGTGAGATTTCGGCGGTGCTCCAGCATATAGTCCTCGCGGTTGCCGCGCACGAACCATGTCTTGTACGCGGGCGGGATATTGCGCAGAATTTGCATGGTTTTCTGCGGATACGGGCAGTCGGAAACGTAGTCGCCCAAGAACGCTATGCCGTCAATATCGTTCTGATACACCCAGCGCATACACGCTTCGAGCGCTATATGGTTCGAGTGAATATCGCCCATAGCGGCTATCCTCATCTCGCCGCACCTCCTTTTTATGTGTACAATAAAACGTACTGCAAATATTTATTGTACGATTTTTTGTACTTTTATATTTGTACAACAATTCGTACCGTTAATGCTAACTATCCAAATATCTGTACTCTTATCTTCTGCGTATCCAAATGCCTCTTCCCGCGCCAAGAGCCTCGCTCTTTTCGTCGGGCTGGGAAAATCCTACATACAGCAGATATTCCTCAGAATGTACGCCGCGCACGCCGTTATCATCAACGTCGGTAAAAGCGTCCTCGCTGAGCTTGACATGAAACTCCGCGCTCTCGCCCGCTTTGAGGAAAATTCGCGCAAATCCGCAAAGCGCAGGATTTTTCGGTGCAAAGGCACTCATGCTGCGGCAGTAGACCTCCAGCACCTCACCCGTGTCGGTATCGCCGATATTTTCCGCCACGCAGACAACTTCGCCGCCCTTGCAGTTAGCGCTCTTGACCACCATCGCCGAATATGTCAGCCCGAAACCGAACGGGTAAAGCACGTTACCCTTGACGTTTTTATAAGTGCGCTGAGCCATCGAATAATCGCAAAAATCGGGCAGGGCTTCGGCGCTTTCGTAGAACGTAACGGGCAGTTTGCCGCTGGGCGAGACCTCGCCGAAGAGAATTTCCGCGAGCGCCTTTCCGCCTTTCGAGCCGGGGTACCACGCCTGTATCAGCGCAGCGGGGCGATCGTCCTCGATATTCAGCGAGCTTCCCGCCGCCAGCACTACCACCACCGGCTTGCCGACGTCGAGCACGCTTTTAAGCAGCAAACGCTGAGGTTCGGGCAAGCGCAGGTCGGTCTTATCGCCCGAAGCGTAAGCGTTGCCTGCGTCGCCCTCCTCGCCCTCGAGCGAAGCGTCAAGACCCAAACAAAGCACGCTTACGTCCGCATTTTTCGCCGCCGCGACCGCTTCCGAGATCCTATCAGCGGGCAGCGCAAGCCCCTCAACGCGGTCTTTATAAAGGTGACAGCCCTCAGCGTAATAAACTCTGCCGCCGAAAGCGTCCTCTATGCCCTCTAGGAAGGTGACGTAGCGCGAAGCCGTGCCTTGATAATTTCCGTAAAGCGCGGCGCGGCTGTCGGCGTTCGGGCCGATCACCGCAATGCTCTTGACCCTATGCTTATCGAGCGGCAGGAAACCGCGGTTTTTCAGCAGCACCATCGCGTTTTCAGCCGGTTCGAGCGAACGCGCCTTGTGCTCGGGGCAGTCGATAACGTCGAACGGGATATTATCGTACTCAGTTTCTTCCATCATACCCAGTCGCAGGCGTATCTCCATAGCCTTTTCAACTGCGCGGTCGATGTCGGCTTCTTCAATAAGACCCTGCTCGAGCGCCGCCATTAAATGGATATATGTGTTGCCGCAATTGATGTCGCAGCCCGCTTTCACCGCCATAGCGGCAGACTCAGCGGCAGTACCCGTTACCATATGATGGGTGTGGAAATCGCTTATCGCCCAGCAGTCGGAAACGAAATATCCGCCGAACTCCCACTCGCCGTAAAGCTTTTTCATCAGCTTTTTGTTAGCACAGGCAGGCTCGCCGTTTACGCGGTTGTAAGCGCCCATAACGCCCGCCACGCCGCTTTTTACAAGCTTTTCAAAGGCGTAGAGGTAGGTTTCGGCGAGGTCTTTTTCGTTTACCTCGGCGTTGAACTCATGCCGCAGAGCCTCAGGGCCGCTGTGCACGGCGAAATGCTTCGCGCAGGCGGCGGCGCGCAGGTGTTCGCCATCGCCCTGTATGCCTTTCACAAAATTCACGCCCAGCTCGGCGGCTAAGTAGGGGTCTTCGCCGTAAGTTTCGTGACCTCTGCCCCAACGCGGGTCGCGGAAGATATTCACGTTTGGCGACCAAAGAGTCAGCCCCTTGTAAATATCGCGGTCGCCCTCAGCGGAGGCGTAATTGTACTTCGCGCGCGCTTCGAGCGAGATAGCCGTGCCGATACGGTGCATCATTTCAGTATCGAAAGCCGCCGCCATGCCGATAGCCTGCGGGAACATGGTAGCCGTGCCCGCCCGCGCAACGCCGTGCAGACCCTCGTTCCACCAGTTATATGCAGGTATTCCCAGCCGCTCTATCGCGGGGGAATCGTATTTTAGCTGCGAGCATTTCTCCTCAGCCGTCATCTGCGAAACAAGTTCCTTTGCTTTCTTTTCAAATCTATCCATAAAAATTCACCTCTGGTGAGAAATATTTCAGATCAATCTTTTTCACGCTTCGCGGCGCGCTCAGCCACCGCGTCTATATCTATGCCGAACTGCTTGAATACCGAGTAGGCGCAGCTTGTTTTCTGCGGCAGACCGCGCTTTATTTTGTATAGCCGTTCGCCCGTTTTCTCGTCGGCGCATACTACTATGCTCGCCGTTTTGCTTCGCAGGCGCTTATCCGCGTTCAGCTCATCGCATTTTTCCGCTAGGTCGGTGAGGTGGGTCGCGAAAACGCCGCGCACGCCTATTATGCAGAATATCCGCACAAGCTCTTCGGCTATCTCAACGCACTCCTGCGGGGTGGTGCTCTGTATGCTCTCGTTCATCAGCAGCAAACTGCGGTCGGTAATGGCGTCGCTTATCGTCTTAAATTCCTTTATCTCGGTGGTGAAGCGGCTGGTGTTTATGCCCGTCTGCTCCTCCTTCGGGAAATGTGTGAATATAAAATCGACGGGGCTAAGCTCGCAGCTTTCGGCGGGAACGTACATTCCGAGCTGCGCCAGCGCGTAGCAGATGCCCAGCCCGCGAATGAAAGTGGTCTTGCCGCCGTTGTTCGCGCCCGTAAGCAGGTAAAAGCCCGTTTCCTCGCCAAGCGCTATGTCGTTCGGCACTACGCTCTTCTGCTCGTCCTTGTGCCGCAAATTCCAAAGGCGGCTCTCGGAGAAATACACAAGATCGTAAAGCCCCTTTATGTCCGCGCGGCGCTCGCCTGCGGGCAGTATCTTCGGGCGGCACATTCCCATTCCCGCCGAGCGGCAAAGCTCTATCAACTTCACCGCGCCGAGGTAGTACTCCAGCTGATAATCCAGCCCGAACATATCCTCAAAGCCGATCTTTTGGTACTGCGCCATGACCTTATTTATGCGGCGGATATAGTCGTCCGTCAGCGATGAAAGCTCTTTAAAAAGCTCCTCATCGGCGGTATTGACCAGCTTTTCCTCGCCAAATTCGTTATCGGCGTACTTAGTTTTCAGGCTTTTGACGACGTTCTTTTCGGGGAATTTCGCGCCGTGGTAGATTATCTTATCAAAAAGCGAGGGTTTCAGCGTGTACGGTTCACTGGAATAATCTACTATGCCTGCTGAAACGGGCACGAGCCGCTCATCAAGATTTATGCCTACGGTAACGCTGCGTATGCGGTCTTTCAGCGCTTGTTTAAGCTGCTCAAGCTCTTTTTTCAGCGTAACGAAACTCTTATCGGCGTGGTGCTGCTCGAAGCAGTCGAAAAGCTTTTTCACGCCCGCCGATTTGAATTTACCGCCATGCTTTTCATGAAAATCGTGCATGATGTCGATAGCTTTTACAAACGCGTCGAAAGCCTCGATAGCGCTGTCAAGCTTGGTGAAAGAGTCCGGCTCGTTTAGCCCGTAGATACTGCGGCGGTCGTTTTGCACTATCACCTCTATCACCTTGCGCACCGTTTCAGCCAGCGCGGGGTGCTCTAGGAAATCTTCGAGAATGTCGCAGCGGTAGGCTATTACCTCCTCGTCGCAGCACATCTCGCCGAACATACGCAGTATGCGGTACTGGTAGTGCGGGCAGATAAGCTCTGCCACGCGCTCCAGCTCCAGATTTGCGACGTAGTCCTGCGGGTAGCTTTCGAGCACCACGCGGTGCTTTTTTAGCTGCGCGCGCTTTTCGGCGGTGGGGTAGAAAAGGTCAACTATCGGGTCTTTGAATGATATTTCGTCGGTTTTCATAGCCATATGCTGTCAGCCTCTTTTCAAAAATCAGCGGGTCGGGGTAATCTGTTACAGCTTGTCCTTGTTCTTGCGGCGGTACTCGAGATAGCTTTCGAGTATCAGCACGGCGGATACGGTATCCACCACGTTTTTGCGGTCTTTGCCGCGGACGTTGGTTTCGTTGAGTATGCGGTGCGCGGATACGGTAGTCGAGCGCTCGTCCCAAAGCTTCACGGGCAGCTCGGTAACGCACTCTACCGTTTCGGCGAAAAGGCGGCACTTCTGCGCGCGCGGGCCTTCCGAGCCGTTCATATTCAGCGGCAGACCTATAACTATCTCGCCGACCTCGTACTGCTCAGCCATATGCGCCACTTTCATCGCGAGTATCTGCGCGTTGCGCTCCTGCACCGTGCCGATGGGCGAAGCGAGAAATTCTGTTCTGTCGCAGACCGCAAGACCCGTGCGGGCGTCGCCGTAATCTACTGCCATTATTTTCATATCTATCTTTCCTTTCGGTCATTTTGTTATTTTACTATATACATAATTATATTATAGCACACACTTAGCAAAAGTTCAAGAC
>DBEZOM010000255.1:0-4306 GCA_048252855.1 Ruminococcus sp. | reverse complement strand
TTCATACTGCGGTGCGCCCGCTGCTTTGCAGGAATAAAATATCGCGCTGCTCGCCGAATATTTTTTTGCGCATGAGGTCGTCGAGCATTATCCCCACCGCCGAGAGCGCGAACCATATCAGCGTGAACGGCAGGCATATCTGCCCGTCGAAATTCATAGGCATCATCGAGTAGTCCCAAACGTTCAGCCCGAGCTGCCTGTTCACTATCTCGCCCGTTATAAGCTCGCAGGCGGTGATGAAAAGCGCCGAGATCATCAGCGTTAGAAACACGCTCAATGCCGTGCGCTCGCTGCGGTTGAGCAGGTGTATCAGGTACATCGCCAGCCCGCCCAGCAGTCCCATCGAGATGTGCGTGAATCCGCGCGCGCATATCTCGATGATACCGTAGCTGAAAGCTCCCGCCGTGAACACCGCCAGCAGCTTAGCCGCCTCGCTTCGTAAATTCTGCTGCAAATTATCACTCCTCTCGTTAATATCAGCTACTTATAATTTGCGCAGAAATCTGCGTTTTTATCCAACCGATACACATAAAAATAAAGGCAATATCACGCTGCGTTTTCTGCATGATATTGCCTTTTGTTGTTTAGTTAAATTCGGTTCAGACCTGCCAGCTGTTGAGGTACTTTTCCTGCTCTTCGCTGAGCTTGTCTATCTCTATTCCCCAGAATTTCAGCTTGCGGCGCGCGACCTCGTTGTCGATCTCCTCGGGCACGGTGATTATCTTGTCCGTGAGCTTGTCGCGGTTCTTTACGAGGTAAGCGGCGGTGAGCGCCTGTATCGCGAAGGACATATCCATTATCTCGGCGGGGTGGCCGTCGCCTGCGGCAAGGTTTACAAGTCTGCCCTCGCCGATGACGAAAATGCTTCTGCCGTCGCTCATTCTGTATCCGTCAATGTTGTTTCTCGCGGGGTACTTCTCGGTGCATATCTCGGCGAGTTTAGCTACCGCGACTTCGCAGTCGAAATGGCCCGCGTTGCAGAGTATAGCGCCGTCCTTCATGTTTGCAAAGCTGTTTTCGGTGATAACGTCCTTGCAGCCCGTTACCGTAACGAAAATGTCGCCTATCTTAGCGGCTTCCTCCATCTTCATTACCTTAAAGCCGTCCATTACAGCCTCCATAGCCTTTATCGGGTCGATCTCGGTGACGATAACTGAAGCGCCAAGACCCTTAGCGCGCATAGCAACGCCCTTGCCGCACCAGCCGTATCCCGCTACTACTACGTTCTTTCCCGCAACGATGAGGTTCGTGGTGCGGTTTATGCCGTCCCATACCGATTGACCTGTTCCGTAACGATTGTCGAAAAGATATTTGCAGCGCGCGTTGTTTACCAGCGCCATCGGGAATTTCAGCTCGCCCGCTTTGTTCATCGCGATGAGCCTGATAATGCCCGTGGTGGTTTCCTCGCAGCCGCCGATAACGTTGGGTATCAGCTCGGGATATTCGTTGTGTATCATGTTCACCAGGTCGCCGCCGTCGTCGATGATAACGTTCGGGCCTACCTTGATGACTTCTGAAATGTGGCGGTGGTACTCTTCGGGAGTGGAAGCGTGCCATGCGTAAACGTTCAGACCGTCGTGCGCCAGCGCTGCGGCTACGTCGTCCTGCGTAGAGAGGGGATTGCTGCCCGTAACGTACATCTCAGCGCCGCCCGCCGCAAGCACCTTGCAGAGGTAGGCGGTCTTTGCCTCGAGGTGTATCGAAAGCGCTACTTTCAGCCCGCTGAAAGGCTTGTCGCGCTTGAAATCTTCTTCTATGCTGCGCAGCAGACACATATTGCGGCGCACCCATTCTATCTTTCTTGCTCCGCTTTCCCAAAGGTCAATGTTTCTTATCTCACTCATTATTTTAACGTCCTTTCATTACGAAATAGTTTTCGGCTTGCTCTTTTTAGCGCTGGTCTTTTCGGGCGCAGGCTCTTCCATACCGCGGTCTTCAAATATCGCGTCGTCAGACTTTAAGTAGTCGAACTCGGGGTTCTCCTCGCCGCGCACGTCGTAGTACGGCTGTATAACGTACTTGCGTATAACGGGGTAGCAGTTGAAAGCGCCCGCAAAGCATATCATGCTGAATGGCCAGAAGGGGATAATGAACAGCGAGATCGGGAATGTAAATACCACCAGCGAGCCGATGATTATCCATACCACCAGCGTCCAAAGGCTGCTCTTTATGCCGAGGCTCACAAGGAAAAACGCGTTTTTGATTATCTTGCCCAGCGAAAGATTTGTCGATACTATCATAAGATAAATGTAAAAATGCATCATGAAGAAAACGATGCAGCAGGCAAGGCATATCACCAGCGGAATGTACATCCATTCGGTCTGCTTAGCCCATGCGGAGTACGAGGGTATCGCCACCGTAAATCCCACTATGAAAAGCAGGTCGATAAGCCCCATGATAAAGCCCTGCTTGAAGTTTTTCTTAAAAGCTTCCCAAAAATCCGCCCATACAAAGGCGTTGCGCTCCTGCGACCAGTTACGGCAGACCTTTGTCATAGCCGCCGTGGCAGGGCCGAACGTAACTATCGGTATCAGCGCCAGCAGGTATATGAGGTTGAGCTGTACAAGCTTCCAGCCGCGCCTGCCGTATATCTCCATAAATTTGAAAAAGCCTTTTTTCTCGACCGGCGCTTTGGGTATACCTCTGCCCGGTTCATCGTATTTGCTAAATAATGACATTTCTACACTCCTTGAATTTTAACATCTGAGTTACCCGACTATATTTTGCCGAGTATCAGTATCGAAAGCCCGCAGTCGAGCGCCGCGCAGGCGCATATAGCCGCAGCCATCGCGAGAAACCTTGTGCCGTAAAGCTTGCAGCGTTTCAGCAGCCCGTCAAAAAGCCTGTCCTGAAAGCATATTTTGAAAAGCCTGCCCGAGAGGAACATGGCTTCACGGCAGGCGAGCACGGTAACGATAAGCGTTACAAATATCCCCGGGAAGACCGCTGCCGTTTTCGCAAAAGCGTGCGCCGAGGGACTTCCTCCATATATCTGCGTGAGTATCACTCCGCTGCTTATGCCCTTGAAAAAAGGCAGTACCGCTTCAAACGGCTGAGATACAGCGCTGAACCCCAGCGCAAATGCCGCCGCCAGATAAAACCCGCTGCCCGCAAGCGTGCTGAGCATTATGCGGATAATGTCGCCGCTGCGGCGGGCGTTGAAATAGCTTTCCTCCGCGCCCGTGAGCAGCTCGGTAAGTCGGGTGTCCATAAAACAGCAGCACACTGCCCCGAAAAGCGTACCCAGCAGCGCCGAAACGCAAAGCACCGCGAAAAGCGTAAGGTTTCTGCCGCCCTTATCGGCAGGCTTGTTTTTCAGCGTTTGCATAAACATCACTCCCTTTAAGAGGATATTTATGCGGCTTGTCTGAAAAGTATTACTTTGAAAGCTCGTAAGCGCGCGCCGTGCAGGCCTTGCAGCAGTTCTGAACGGCTTCGTCAAGGCCGCCCTCGCGCAGCTTTTCAAGACCTGCAATGGTAGTGCCGCCCTTTGAGGATACCATCTCTATCAGCTTTTCTATCGTGTTTCCGCTGTCGGTTATCATCTTAGCCGAGCCTATCAGCGACTTTGCAAAGAGCGTTTTCGCGACCTCTTCGTCTATGCCGACCGACTTCGCATACTTGATGAAAGATTCCGCGTAAAGATAGATAAAAGCAGGCGAAGAGCCGTTTATCGCGATTATCTCTTTCATCTTGTCCTTAGGGATAACGGCATATACTCCGCAGCAGCCGAATATTCCACAGATAACGGCGAACTCTTCTTCGGTAACGCTTTCAGAGTGCGAAAGAGCGGTAGCGCCCTCGCCCAGCAGCAGGGGAGTGTTCGGCATTACGAGCACTACCTTAGCGCCCGCAATGGTCTTTGAAGCGATGTAATCGTCCGTTATGCCCGCACAGATGGAAACTATTACGGTGTCGGCGGTAACAGCTCCCGCTATGTCAGCGAGAACTTCGTTGAGCTGCTGCGGCTTTATTGCAAGAAAAACGTACTTGCATTTTTCTACCGTTTCAGCCGCGCTTCCGCAGGCGTTCACGCCTATCTCGGCCGCTCTCTCGAGCGCGGGAGCGTAGGTGTCGTAAGCGTAAAGCTCAGCCTCGATGTCCTTGCTGCCCGAAATTCCTTTCATGATGGCGTATCCCATGTTGCCCGCGCCAATAAATCCTATTTTAGTCATACTGACCATTTCCTTTCAATATCAGATCTTGTTTGCGATAATATTCTTGTATAAAATAATACAAAATTCATTATACTACATTTTATACAAAATTTCAAGGGCTTTTTTATGAAATTTATAATGTATATATC
>DBEZOM010000254.1:0-12711 GCA_048252855.1 Ruminococcus sp. | reverse complement strand
TACCGAGTAATATATTTAAAGATATAGGCTATGTATAAGATATATATTACCGTGGTCATTTCCGCACCATCTCGCACCCCGTAAAATAATGCAAAAGTATCTCCTCGCAGCTGCTACCCTGCTTCGCCATTTCATTCGCGCCGTGCTGACTCATGCCTACCAAATGCCCGCAGCCCTGCGCGCGGCAGGTGAACTCCCCGTCGGCGTACTCCACCTCTATGTGCTGCGAGGGCAGGTCTAGCAGCGCGCATATCCGCGAAGCTTCGCATATCTCGCCGCCCGCGCGCATTTTCAGCACCGTGCCGCCCGGCGAACGCTCCGCCGCAGTCAGCCAGCCCTCAGGTTCGCAGCTAAGGTCGCAGTCGGTGAACTCCGCCGCCAGCAGCCTTTTCATCTCTGCTTCGCTGTAATGCCGCACCGTTTCGCACTCCTCAAGCTCGACGTCCCACTCGCTCTCCACCGATGTCAGATACGGTATCTCCTCGCCCCACATCACCTGCGCCGACTCGGTCTTGCCGTAGGATATGCCGTGAAACGCCACCAATATCGGCTCGCCCTGCCAGCTAAGCGTGAGCGGTTCGGCATACTCCGCCGCCGCGGTTATCTTTTTGAGCGCCGCGCCGTAACCTTCGCCGTAGACCTCCCGCGCCTGATCTTCCGTGAAAAATGCCTGATAGCGGCTGCCGTCATCGCTCATGTGCGCGCCCCGCAGCTCTGCCGTAGGCTCGGCGCTCTCGGCAAGTATACGCCTCCGCGCATATGTAGATGCCAGCACCGCCTGCGCTTTCAGCGCCTCGTCCTCAAAATCGGCGGGCATCTGCGCAAACACCGCGCCTATTATGTAATCTTTCATGCTGTACTCAGCCACCCTGCCCGTTTCCTCGCAGAGTATCTTCACAGTTTCGTAACCTTGCGGACTGCCCGCGGAGGCCTTTTCCGACTCGCGCCGAGCATATCCCACGCAGGGTATCAGCAGCAGCAAAACCGCGAAAACTGCAATAAGCTGTAAGTAATCTTTCATAAATATCGTCCTTTCTTTTGCGGCAGGGTGTAAAAATGAATAACTCTGTCCGGTAAAATTCATATTTTCATCAAATAAAACAAATTGCTTTTCGTCAAAAAGCTATGTTTGTGCAAATCTAACTTGACAAATCGGAAAAAATGTTGTAAAATATTATTTATATATTATTGCTGCGCATATTTTGGCGCGGAGAAAGCGAGATGATCTTTATATGTCAAACGAAACAGCGAGGAATATGCTTTACCAGCAATTTGTTGCCAATAACGCCATCGACCCTAAATACTACGATAAATATGTGGTAAAAAGAGGTCTGAGAAATTCCGACGGCACGGGCGTAATGGCTGGTCTTACCAACATCTGTAACGTTCACGGATATGTAATAAACGAAGGCGAAAAATCTCCAATACCGGGCAAACTCGTATTTCGCGGATATGATATCAAAGATCTCGTAGAAAACGCCGTAAAGGAAAACCGCTTTGCATATGAGGAAACGGTATATCTGCTGCTGATGGGCAACCTGCCTACTCACGAAGAGCTTGCGGCTTTTACCGAGCTGATGGACGAAAACCGCCATCTGCCGCCCAACTTCTTTGAAGATATGATACTCAAAGCGCCCTCGAGAAATATAATGAACAAGATGGGACGCGCCCTGCTCTCTCTCTATTCATATGACGAGAACCCCGAAAACAGAAGTCCCGAATTTGAAATGGCTACCGCCATCTCGATAATCTCGAAGCTGCCTAATATAATGGTATCGGCATATCAGGTAAAGCGCAGAGTTTACGACGGCCAGAGCATGATAATGCACCCGCTGATAAAGGGCCAGTCTACCGCTGAGATGATACTTTCAGCCCTGCGCCCCGACCGCAAATTCACCGATGAGGAAGCGAAGCTGCTCGACATAGTGCTTATGCTGCACGCTGAGCACGGCGGCGGAAACAACTCTACTTTCACCTGCCGCGTACTTACATCTTCCGGCACCGACCCCTACTCGGCATACTCGGCGGCTATCGGCTCGCTGAAAGGCCCGAAGCACGGCGGCGCTAACATCAAGGTAAACGAGATGTTCACCTGCGTAAAAGACCATGTGCGCAACTGGGAGGACGAGGGCGAAGTTGCCGACTTCCTGAGAAAGATACTCAATAAAGAAGCTTTCGACCACAGCGGTCTGATATACGGTATGGGCCACGCGGTATACACCCTTTCCGACCCCCGCGCCGTGATACTCAAGGCTAACGCCGAGAAGCTTGCACGCGGAACTGAGTTTGAGAAAGAATTCCACCTGCTGGAGTCTATCGAGCGCCTTACGCCCGAACTTTTCGCTGAGAAAAAGGGCGATATAAAGGCTATGTGCGCGAACGTAGATATGTACTCGGGTCTGGTATACAGAATGCTCGGCATACCCGAAGACCTCTTCACGCCGCTCTTCGCCGTATCGCGTATGGCGGGCTGGTGCGCTCACCGCTTTGAAGAGCTTGTAACGGGCAAGAGAATAATCCGCCCCGCGTACAAGGCTGTAATGAAAGAGCGCGAGTATATCCCGATAGACGAAAGATAATACATCATCATACTGATTATAACGCTCCCTTTCGGCGAAATATGCCGAAGCGGGGCGTTTGTTTTAATATATGTATGCGCGGGTATAAGATATATTAAATATATCTGAAATATGCAGATATGCGGAAAATAATGTTGACATATCGGAAATAATATAGTATTATATATAATGGATATATCTGATGCGCGCATATTCGGCATATCATATATATCGCGGACATATATATTTCAAAACAATGCCCTAACAAAAAGACGGAGATGAACAGATATATGCATATACATAAAAAGGCTGATATACTGCGCCGAGCGGCATGCACTATATGCGCGGCGGCGGTATTCATATGCGGCGGGGCGACGGCTTTTGCCGACAGCAGCGAGCCGAGCTTTGACGTAGAGGTGAACGTGCCGCCTAAGACGGTATTTCTGGGCGACTCGATAGCGGCGGGCTACGGGCTGAAAGGGTACGAACAGAACGACCTTACCAAGTGCCCGTCATACGCCAACATACTCGCCGAGGTATTTAAGTCGAAGCTGCCGGAAGAGGCGGATTTTGCTTACGAAAACCTCGCGATAAGCGGCTACACCTCTCAGGAACTTCTCGACCTGCTGAAAGGCGGCACCTGCGATAAAGCGCTTTCAGACGCCGACGCCGTGGTGGTATCCATCGGCGGAAACGATATGCTGGGCGTGTTTCTGGGGATAATGGGCAAAGACAACAGCGTTGGCGACATGGTGAACAAATCGCTTTCGCTGAGCGACGACCTTGATACCGCGCTTGCGCCATTCCCCGACAAACTCACGGCCATCACCGACGAGATACACGACCGCACCAAAAACGCCGACTGCAAGCTTATCATACAGACCCTCTACAACCCTTTCGAGGGGCACGTTATCTCCGTACTGGACAAGCTGGGCGAGGAGAAGATAGGCAAGCTGAACGAAACTATATTCTCGCTTTCGGACAACGGCGAGAATTATTTGGTCGCGGACGTGGCGGCAAGCTTTAAGGGCAGAAATCAGGAGCTTACCAACATCAAAGATATGGATATACACCCCAACGCCGAGGGTCACCAGCTTATCGCGAAAACGCTGGAGGACGTTATAGAACAGCAGACTTTCACATACCACGACGACAAGGCGGAAGCGGAGTATATCAGCGAACAGAAAGCCGAAAAGGCTGAGCAAAAGAAACATTCAGACCGCAGGAAAAACATAGGCAGAGCGGCGGGCGCGGCGGCAGCCGTAACAGCCTGCGCGGCGGTCGGCATAGGCATAGGCGTACACAAACGCAAGACGAAAGAATGAGGATATTTGTATGAGATCATTTCTTGTAGATTTTGAGAACGTAAAATCAAAAGGGCTGGTGGGTATAGACCAGCTCGGCAGCGACGACCATGTAGTTATATTTTACAGTGAAAATTCCGACACCATAAGCTTTGAGATGCACTGCAGCGTTATGCGCGCGGCGGCGAGCGTGGAGTATATGAAAGTGAACGTCGGCGGCAAAAACGCCCTCGATTTCCAGCTCTCAACCCTGCTGGGATACATGGTGGCGCAGCAGAACAACTCGCACATTTTCGTTATCAGCAACGATAAGGGCTTCGACAAGCTGCACGATTTTTGGGAGAACACATTCAACGACGCACCTCCCTGCGTAGTATTCAGAACGCAGAATATCGCGGCGGCGCTCAATTATGCAAAGTCGCACAAGGCGGCATCCATCGAGCTGGGCGACATAGCGGAGCAGGCGGAAGAGCTTATCGCCGAAACCGTCAGCGTGCCCGAGCAGGAGGATATTCCCGAGGAAAAGCCCGCGAAAAAGGCGGATATGGAGATAATGGTGCCCGAAGCGATGATACAAGCTTTCCGCCCCGACAAAGAAAAAGCGCGCACGAGCAAGTCCGCTTACGAGCGCAGGATAGAGATAACCACAAACGCCTACACCCCCGCGGAATTTGTGCCGCGCAGCCCCGCAGTATCCCTGCCGCCCGAGCCGCGCAAGCCCGTGACCCGTCCCGCCGACATCACCGACGCGCAGTTCGCGAAATACATGGACATCGCGCGCGACTCTGACGGCGAAGAGCTGCCGCTCAGCCTTTTCAAACTGGAAGAGGGCAGACTGCGCAATGTGCTCAACGAGCTGAACCGCTCGATATGCCTGCGCGACCTGCGCAACGTGCTGGTAGCGGCTATGGGCTGCGAGGACGGCGAATACATCGCTTCCGAGCTGACCGACCATTACGACAGAATAAAGGCGCGGCTGGCTGAGCTTGCCGCGCAGGAGCAGGAAGCGGAAAAGCCCACGCCGCAGGAAACCGAAACTGCCGAAAATACCGAGAGCGCGGAAAACGCCGCCGAGCCGAAAAAGGTAGACGCCGATATGAAGAAAAAGCTGCACGCCCTGCTAGACCCCATCGCGACGAACGATGAATTTTCGGGCACGGTAGCGCAGATAAACATTTCCGCCACACCGCAGCAGCTATATATCAACATGATAAAGCGCTTCAACAAAAAGCGCGGCTGCGTGCTCTACAAAGCGATAAAGGCTGAGTTCAAGCGCTTTATAGAGCCTGCCGCGGAAGAGCCTGCGCCCGCCGAGCCGAAAAAGGCGGACAACACCATGAAGAAAAAGCTGCACACCCTGCTAGACCCGATAGCCTCGAACGACGAATTTTCGGGCGTGGTATCGCTGATAAACCGCTCGGCAGATTCGCAGGAGCTTGCGGCGAACATGACTCAGCGCTTCGGTGCGGAGCGCGGCGGCGAGCTTTACGAGATAGTAGAGTCAGACTTCATGAACTTCACGGGTGAAGCGGCGGTGAACGCTGTTGCCGTAACCGCAACCGTTGCCGAAGCGCCGAAGCAGGAAGAGCCTGCGGAGATCGCCGCGGAAAAAGCCCCCGAAAAGGCGGAACAGCCCGAGCAGAAAGCTAAGGAGCAGAAGCCTGCCAAAAAGCGCAGCGCGGCGGGAAAGGCTAAATCGGAAAAAGCCGTGAAGCCGAAAAAGACCGAGAAGAAAAAGGCTGAACCTGCCGAGCAGCCCGAGGAATTATCCCCCGAATATGCGGCTAAGCTGGAGGAGAGCGTGCGCGCGGCGCTCAAGGGAAAATCAAACGCCGAGGAGACCGCTGCGGCGGTAGAGGTGGCCCTAGCCGCAAGAAGCAAGCACGACCTCTACATCGGCATGGTGAAAAAATTCAAGAAAAAGCGCGGACTCGCGATATACAATGAAATAAAGGAAGGCTGCGAAAAGCTCGCGGCTGAAAGGAGCGCGGCGAAATGAAATACATGATAGCTTCAGACATACACGGTTCGGCATACTGGTGCGAAAAGCTGCTCGCGGCTTTTGAGAAAAGCGGCGCGGATAAGCTGATACTGCTGGGCGACATACTTTACCACGGCCCGCGCAACGACCTGCCGCAGGGCTACGAGCCGAAAAAGGTGATAGCCATGCTCAACCCCCTCGCCGACAAGCTGATATGCGTTCGCGGAAACTGCGAAGCCGAGGTAGACCAGATGGTGCTCAACTTCCCCGTGATGAGCGAGAGCGCGATCGTCTGCGACCACGGCAAGACGCTTTTCGCGACCCACGGACACATACACAACCCCGACAAGCTGCCCCCGCTGGCGGACGGCACGATCTTCCTTTACGGCCACACCCACATCCCCGACGATCAAATAAAACAGCAGGGCGAAAAAAGCATACGCTGTATAAACCCCGGCTCGGTATCCATACCGAAAAACGGCTCGGCGCACCGCTGTCTTATTTGGGCGGGCGGAGATTTTGAAGAAGCAGTGCTGTGAAGCATTGCCAAAAAAATCTTTTAAGAATGTTTTTTTCGTGTTAATTTGATGATTTTTCAGAAATACGGTTGCAATTTCAGAAAAAGTGTGGTATGATTATAATTAGACAAGGTATACCCTGAGCAGAAACAGAGGTATCCATTTTTAGGAAATGAAAAAGGAAGGATTTGATAGTTTTGAAAACCAGAACTTGTCCGTTTTGCGGTAAGGAGATCTCAGAAGAGGCGATACTTTGCAAATTCTGTCACAACCTGCTTATCGACGAAAACGGTAAAGATATAGAGCCGCAGTATGAAGAGCCCGAACAGCCCGAGCAGGAACAGCCCGCCGAGGAGGAAAACACCATAGTTTACTCTAAGGAAGAGCTGAAAAAGGCTATGGAGCAGGCTAAGGCCGAAAGCGCCGACCCCGACGAGATAGTCGCCGAGGCTGAGCAGAACCTCGAAGAAGCTTACGAAGAGCAGGCTGAAAGCCCCGAAGAAGTTTACGATGATACCGTTTACAACGAGGACGCCGACGACGAGGGCGAAGCTTATACATACGACGACGAATACGGCGACGGCAGCGAAGAGGGCGAGTACGAAGAAGGCGAATATGCCGATGAAGAGTACGCTGACGGCGAGTATGCCGAAGAGGAGTACCCCGAGGGCGAATATGCTGAGGGCGAGTACCCCGAAGAGGAATATCAGCCCGAAGAATACGAGCCCGCGCAGCCCGAAAACGCTACGCTCGGCGAATATGACCCCAAGAGAACTTTCCTCATCACGGCTATAATCACGCTGGGAATACTTATTATAATCATCGCGGCGGTAGCGGTGGGCTACAAGCTTTTCGGCTTCGGCTCAGACGACAGCAGCTCGAATGCCGCGCCCGTTACCGTTACTCAGGGAAGCACCGACACCGCGCCCGCGACCGAGCCCGTAACTACGGAATATGTGCCGCAGGTAACTGACGATACCGCTTCGGAAAACCCGACTGACATCGCCGACAGCCTTGCCGCAGACCCCGTTACCGACTCTACCATCGACTCGGCGGCTGACTCTATGGCTGACAGCTCCGCGGCAGACAGCACCGCTGATTCTTCGACAGATTCTTCCGCAGCCGACAGCTCCTCCGCTGCTGACGACAACAGCTCGCTGGCAAGCCCCGAGGGCGGATATTACAACTGGAACGAAGCTACCGCAATTTGGCAGAGCTACGCTTCGAGCAACGGCCTTACCGACGGCGGCTACGCTTACGGTACTGACGGCGTAGAGATGAACTTCTACGGCACCGACGCTGACGGCGTTACCCACACTTACAGAGTAGACCTCGTTACCGGCGAGATCGCTCAGGTAGGCTGATACTGACAGAATATAATTCGGATAGGCAATATCGTGCGGCAGGCGCCTTGCGGTATTGCCTATGGTAAATTAAAAACTTTGGAGGAATACAGATGCAGACTAAAACTTGTCCGAACTGCGGCAGAGTGATACCCGAAGACGCTATAACCTGCAAGCACTGCGGCACAATGTTTTTCAACACGGGGGCAGGCTTCGGCTACGGCGATGAGAACCGCACGCCCCAGCCCGAACAGCGCGAATATGCACCCGAGCAGCCCGCAGAGCAGGAGTATGCCGAGGGCGATTACGGCGAATATGGCGAATATGAAGATTACAACGAGTACGATAATTACGAGGAGTACGGCGATTACGATGGCGAACAGCCCGAAGCGGACTACGACGAGGAAGCCGAGGACGACGGCGTAAAAGAGCCGCTTTCCGCCGACGCGCGCTACCGTAAGATCGTTATAATAGTGCTCTCCGCGATCTTTGCGCTGCTGATAATCGTGATCGTGCTGCTTTTCATCACAAAGAACGACAACGATTTCGGTCAGAAAAACGGCTCGGGAGCGGCGCTGACTACGCGCGCACCCGTAAGCAAGAGCGACGAGAGCTCTTACCTGCTGGACACGCTGACCGAGCTGGATTCCTCAGAGGCGGACGAGGACGAAGATTCCGAGCTTGACGAAAGCAGCGAGGAGGACTCATCTTCCAAGGACGAGAGCAGCGAGGACGATTCTTCCTCAAAGGCTGACGGCACGCTGCCCGACGAGTACATACCTCCGCAGACCACCACAACGCCAGCGCCCGAGACCACTACCACCACGACTACCGAGCCTGAGACCACCACAACGCCTGCGCCGACCGAGCCCGAGCCGACGGATACCGAGTACCCGCCGCTGCCGGAATAATACAGAAATTAACAAAGCGAATATACCGAAAAATTCCCGTTTGATGTAAACAAAATGTTTATCAATCGGGAATTTTTTTGCTTTTGTTCGTTATAATATACAAATGTTAATGCGCCAAACGCTGCAATTTGTTGAGCGAAAGTGATTGAAATTTCGCGGAAAAGGTGGTATAATATTATTTTGAGAGATTGTAAATAACGTTAAACAAACCTAGATACTCGGATAAACAAACTTAAATATTCGGAACGGTAAATATGATAAAAGTGAAAGGAAGAGTAAAGAAATGGTAAGAGAAGACCTTAGAAACGTCGCGATAATCGCGCACGTTGACCACGGCAAGACCACTCTGGTAGACGAAATGCTCAAGCAGTCGGGCACTTTCAGAGAAAATCAGGCGGTAGAAGAGCGAGTAATGGACTCTAACGACATCGAGCGCGAAAGAGGAATAACCATACTGGCAAAAAATACCTCGATAAAGTACAAAGACGTTAAGATAAACATAATCGACACCCCGGGCCACGCCGATTTCGGCGGCGAGGTAGAGCGCGTGCTGAAGATGGTAAACGGCGTTATCCTGCTGGTAGACGCTGCCGAAGGCCCTATGCCGCAGACCAGATTCGTGCTTCAGAAAGCGCTTGAGCTGGGCCACAAGATAATCGTAGTTGTAAACAAGATCGACCGTCCCGACGCACGCCTTAACGAAGTCGGCGACGAAGTTCTCGAGCTGCTGATGGATCTCGACGCCACCGACGAACAGCTCGACAGCCCCATTCTTTACTGCTCGGGCAGAGACGGCACGGCTTCCTACAAGCCTAACGAGCCCGGCGAGAACCTTATCCCCCTGCTGGACGAGATACTCACCTACATCCCCGCGCCGGTAGTTGACGACGAGGGCGAGATGCAGTATCTGGTATCCGCTATCGACTACAACGACTACGTCGGCAGAATCGCGGTAGGACGCGTAGAGCGCGGCACTATCAAGGTAAATCAGGACGTTACCGTCGGCGACTTCCACCAGACTAAGAAGGAATACCGCGGCAAGATCGTGACCATTTACCAGATAGAGGGACTCAACCGCGTGCCCTGCGACAGCGCGAGCGCGGGCGACATCGTATGCATAAGCGGTCTGGAGAACATCACCATCGGCGACACCATCTGCTCGTTCGGTCATTTCGAGCCGCTGCCTTTCGTAAAGATCTCTGAGCCTACCGTAGAAATGACCTTCTCGGTAAACGATTCGCCTTTCGCAGGCAGAGAGGGCAAGTTCGTGACCTCCCGCCAGCTTCGCGACAGACTTTTCAAAGAGCTGCTGAAAGACGTTTCGCTGAGAGTTTCCGAAACCGACTCTACCGACAGCTTCCGCGTAGCGGGAAGAGGCGAGATGCACCTTTCGATACTGATAGAGAATATGCGCCGCGAGGGCTACGAGCTGGCAGTTTCCACACCCCGCGTGCTTTATAAAGAAGTAAACGGCAAGCTCTGCGAGCCTATCGAGCGCCTTGTTATCGACGTTCCCGAGGGCTGCGTAGGCTCGGTAATGGAAAAGCTGGGTTCGCGCAAGGGCGAGCTTTCGCAGATGACCCCTGTCGGCAGCCGTATGAGAATCGAATTCCTCATCCCCAGCCGCGGACTTTTCGGTTACAGAAGCGAATTTCTCACCGACACCAAGGGCGAGGGCATAATGAGCTCGGTATTCTACGAGTATCAGCCGCACAAGGGCGACATCGCGCGCCGCTCTACCGGTTCGCTGGTAGCTTTTGAAACGGGCGAGGCTGTAACCTACGGTCTGTACAACGCTCAGGAGCGCGGCGAGCTGTTCATCGGCGCGGGCACGCCTGTTTACGAGGGCATGGTAGTAGGCGCATCGCCGAAGTCGGACGACCTCGTGGTAAATGTCTGCAAGAAAAAGCACCTTACCAACACCCGTGCAAGCGGAAGCGACGACGCTTTAAGACTTATCCCGCCGAGAAATCTCAGCCTTGAGGACTGCCTTGAATTCCTCGCGGACGACGAGCTGCTCGAAGTTACCCCGAAGAGCATGAGAATTCGCAAGAGAACTCTGAGCAATTCGCTGAGAGCAAAAGAGCGCGCAAAAATGTAATATATTTTCAACGGCGGTGAGATACCCGCCGTTTTTTTTGTGCATATGCAAAAACGCCGCAGAGCTTTGTACCCTGCGGCGTTTGTTATTAACAGATGTATGAAATTATTCCTCTGCGGGCTTGTTGAAGCTGAGGGTGATCTCGTGCTCGGTCTCTAGCGCGTTCTGCTTGTCAGCGTCCTTAGCGTACTTGTTTACCAGTATCGTAGACTTTTCAACAGCCTGAAGTGTGCCCGCACCCGCAACGCAGCCGCCGGGACAAGCCATGCCCTCGAGCAGGTAGCCGTTGTACTTGCCCGCCTTAGCCAGAGTGAGCAGCTTGCGGCAGTCGCGCAGACCCTGCGCCGACTCTACCTTTATCTCGCGCTCGGGGTCGAGCTTCTTGATAACGTCGGATACCGCCTTGGCAACGCCGCCGGAAACAGCGAAAATTCTGCCGTCGCCCGTGCCCTCGTTCAGCTCTACCTTTTCGTCGTCGGTGATGTCCTCGAACTTGACGTCCTTAGCCTCAAACATACCCATCAGCTCTTCAAAAGTAAGCACGAAGTCAACGTCGCTGCGGATAGAGCGACGCGAAGCCTCAAGCTTCTTAGCAGCGCAAGGGCCGATGAAAGCTATGTAAGCGTCGGGGTTCTCCTTCTTCACCATTCTCGCGGTAAGCACCATCGGGGTCATAGCCATCGAGATATTCTGCGCGATGTCGGGGAAAAGCTTCTTCGCCATTACAGACCACGCGGGGCAGCAGGAGGTCGCCATAAACGGCTGGTGCTCGGGCACGTCGCGCATGAAGTCCTTAGCCTCTTCGATAGCGCAGAGGTCAGCGCCGATGGCTACTTCTACTACGCTGTCGAAGCCGAGCTTTTTCATAGCTGCGGTGAGCTTTTCGGGCGAAGCCTTAGGGCCGAACTGACCTACGAAAGCAGGCGCGACTATCGCGATGACCTTCTTGCCCGTCTTCATAGCGTGGATAAGCTGGAAGATCTGACCCTTATCGACTATCGCGCCGAAGGGGCAGCTAACAAGGCACATACCGCAGGAAACGCACTTATCGTGGTCGATCTCCGCTCTGCCCTGCTCGTCGGACTTGATAGCGTCCATACCGCAGGCGGCGGCGCAGGGGCGCTCCATTTTATTGATAGCGCCGTAGGGACAGACGCCAGCGCAGCGTCCGCACTTTATGCACTTCGACTGATCTATTACAGATTTGCCGTGAACTATCTCGATAGCCTTCTTAGGACAGACTTCCTTACATGGGTGAGCAAGGCAGCCCTGGCAGCAGTCGGTAACGTGGTAGTGGGCTTCGGGACAAGCGTTGCAGGCAAACTTTATGATATTTACCAGCGGCGGATCGTAATATTTTTCAGCGATAGCCGTTTCTTCGATCCCCTCAGACACCGACTTGTGCTCGTCGATGGGGCGCAGCGGCAGACCAATCGCCAAGCGCAGGCGCTCTTCAACTATCGCGCGCTCAAGAAATATCGACTCGCGGTACACCGCCTCGCTGCCGGGCACGATCTTGTAAGGCAGGTCGCCGATCTTCGCCGAATAATCGCCGCCCTCGTAAGCCAGACGTGCCACTTCGGTAAACACCTTACGGCGTATATCAGTTACCGAAGAGTAGATTCCTCTCATTTTCATACCAACATTCTCCTATTCTGTTTCATTTCTGCATATCTTGCGCGCCGTATTATGGGTAAAATGTGCGAATGGGCGCAGTTATCCATCTTTATTGTATACTATTTTTTTCGTTAAGTCAAGTGATTATATACGAATTTATATAGGCGATACAGCCAAATTTGCGCGTAAAAACGGCGTAAAATCATGTAAATTTACCGTCAAAATGTGATAAAACTCTAGTATTTTTTTGAACAAATTGTATAAATGATTTTGCAATTTACATTATTTTAATATCGTTAATCACGAATTACTCGAAATGGCCCTTTTTCTACCCGAAAATTGCTTGACAAATAGATAAAATGTGGTATAATAATTATT
>DBEZOM010000253.1:0-3102 GCA_048252855.1 Ruminococcus sp. | reverse complement strand
CCTCCAGATTTTTCTTTATGTTCTTGATTATCTTCTTTTCCAGCCGCGATATGTATGACTGCGATATGCCTATCCTGTCCGCCACCTCTTTCTGCGTCAGCTCCTTGCCGTTTTTCAGCCCGAAACGCAGCTCCATTATCTGCCGCTCGCGCTCTGAGAGCTTCTCTATCTCCGCCATCAGCGCCTCACGCTCGCACCGCTGTTTCATCTTGTCCGCCGCCGATTCTTCGTCCGAGCTTATTATGTCCGAGAGCAGCAGCTCGTTGCCGTCCCAGTCGGTGTTCAGCGGCTCGTCTATCGAGATCTCGTTGCGCTGCTGCGAAGCTTTTCTCAGGTACATCAGTATCTCGTTCTCTATGCACCGCGAAGCGTATGTCGCAAGCTTTATGTTTTTCTCGGGACAAAACGTCCTTACCGCTTTTATCAGCCCTATCGTTCCGATAGATATAAGATCTTCCAGCCCCGCCGACGGCGACTCGAATTTTTTCGATATGTATACCACCAGCCGCAGATTGTGCACTATCAGCTTTTCCCGGGCCGCTGTTTCGTCCGTTTTCATCAGCTCAAAAGCCGCCTGCTCCTCCTCTCGCGTCAGCGGCGGGGGAAGCTGTTCTGCTCCGCCGATGTAGAGTACCTCCTCGCGCACGCCCTCTTCGCGGAATATCTTCGCTATCAGCGCCGCCAGCTTTTTCGTAAGTTTCGTCATTCTCGCTCTTCTCCTTTCAGGTAAGTAAACATGGGTTGAATACAGCGCATTGGCTGCGCTCGCCGCTCGCGATTATCCCTACGCAGCAGAGCACCCGCTTCATGCTTTTTCCGCAGCTTATGGTAACTTCGCCCTTGCTCGTGACGTATACCAGCCCCTCGCCGCCCACCGTGTTGTAAGGTATCGGATGAAAGCCGTAAAAGCTCATTCTCTCGGGTATGTCAAGCTCGTACTGCCTGTACATATCGTCTGAGCGGAATATCACTACCGGTTGCCCCGTAAAGCTGTCGCTCAGGCAGTTGCCCGTGTCCGCGATGGCGGGCAGCGTTATCTCGTACCTGCCCAGCGTGTACCGCGCACGGTATTTTTTGTGCGCCGCCGCTTTTCGCCGCTGTACCGTTTCGTATATCACTATCATAACGTAAAGCATAGCCGAGCATATCCCTATGTCCAGCAGCGATATGTCGAAGTACATGACGTAATTTCTCATATACATTATCCTGCTGTGCGTCAAATTTATCAGCATAAAGCAGCACCCGCCGAATATCACCTCCATCAGCCCGTATAAAAACAGCCGCTTTATAAACGCCGAAAAGTTCTCGGGCAGGTAAGCCGCTATTATCACCGCCGAGATCACCGCAAGCTTCCCGAGCGTTACCCCCAGCGCCCCGCCGAAGCTGTTTGTGTGTATCATCGCGATGAGCGACCCCGCCCCGCCGAGCGCACAGGCGGCGGCTTCCCGCAGCGCAGGTATCTTTTGGTGCACTATCCTGCTTATGCACTGCAAATATATCAGACTGATGAGCGCATTCGTTATCATCAGCACGTCTATGTATATCTTCATTCCCGCACCGCCTTTCTGTTTTAATTATACCCCTCCCCCGCGGCGCAATAGGTCGAAAGCGAACGCTCGCGCATAATAAAAAAGAGCCGAGTTTTTATCGCTCAGCTCTTTCATTTCGCCTATATTATATAAAGGTATATTTTCTTTACTTCGATATGAACTTATGATACTCTTTGTTAAAGTCTTTCAGCTCGGAATCTATCGTGCCCGAATATGTTTCGCGCAGCTTCGTCCATGTGAACTGTACTCCGTCGTCGTCCGTTTTCATTACCGATGTGTACATATACGGTATTACAGCTTCCTTTGTGGCGTTGGTAGCCGCGTCGTCGTTAGATAGCAGCGTGGATATTCCGTAGCCGGGGTCTACTACCTTGACGTACTTGTCGCTCAGCGGCTCTTCGTTCGCCATTTCGTACATCTCCTCCGTCCAGTACGGCGAGGTCACGAAGAATTTTTCCTTGCCTGCCTCCATAGCGTCGGGGTCGGTGTTCGCGTAACGCGCACATTCGTACCAGCACTTTACAGCGTCGCTCTTTGTCGAGCCTTTTACCCACATATACGCCGTTATGCCGATGGTGGTGTAGTAAGTGTCGCTGTTAGGGTCGCGCGGCATGGGCACTACGCCCCAGTTGTCGCCCTCTCTTGGGTTTATAGCCCAGTTGCCCATAGCGTAGAAGAGCACGTTTTTCTTGAAAGCGTCGTTAGCCGAGCCGTACCAGTCGGCGTTGTAGAAGCCGTTTTTCTGTACATCGTACAGCAGGGAAGAGGCGCGGTCGAAGTCGGGGTCGGTTATGTTCGATACATATTCGTCCTTTTCGCTGTCGTATGTTATCAGCGTCTTGCCCGTTGATTGGAATATGAATGGCGCGAACCAGCCGTTTATGCCGTAGCGTGTCTCGTCGCCCTCGGCGTTGGAGCAGTATTCGTCCATCATGTCGTACCAGGTGTCCCATGTCCAGTTGCCGTCCATGTAAAGCTCGTAAGGATCGTCCAACGTGTTTGCCTCCATAACGTCCTTGTCGTATACCATAGATGAAAGCACGTTGAGGTTTATCGGCGCGACGTAGTGCTCGTCTTTCAGCGTGAACTGGTCGGCAAGTCCCTTCATGTCCTTCCACATATCGTCCTCAAAGTCAACTATGCTGTCTACCGGCTGGAACATTCCCTTTACGCAGTAGCAGGGGAATGTCATCTTCTGCTCAAACCAGAATATGTCGGGCGGGTCGTTTGAGAGAAGTCGGTTCGCAAGCTGGTCGTACTTAGTGGTAGAAGCGCACTGCGAATATTTTATCTTTCCGCCCTTGCGCTCGAAAAGCGTTAGGTCTACGCGCTTCTCCTGCGCCGTAGAGGTCGGGTTTATGTCGAAGTAAGAGAGCCACTCCAGCTCCTTGTCAGCCCCCTCGGGTATGTCGGCGATGCCGTCGGTCGCGTCCTCCGCTACCTTTACCTTGTCCTCGTACTTTGAAGAGCTGTCGTTTTTTCCGCCGCCGCAGCCTGCGGCTGTAAACGTTAACATCATCGCGGCTGAAAGCGCGGCTAGCCTGCGTGCCTG
>DBEZOM010000252.1:0-10775 GCA_048252855.1 Ruminococcus sp. | reverse complement strand
GAATTTGCATGAATAAAACTGCAAAATTTTCCGAACTTTTATCCATTTGATTTGATGATTTTTCTTTACAAAGATTTTTAACATTTCAGCACAGAATTTGTGCACATATGTACATAAATCTATAAACAGCCGTCAGTTGTCGATGTACTTCTCGCAAGCCTTCGCCAGCTCGCCCAAGCAAGGCTCGAAGCGCACCGAGTAAAACATCTCCTCGCGCAGCGGCTGAGTCGCTTTTATGCAGTCGCGCGTGAAATTCACCGCCAGCTCGACCGCCGTTTTCAGCTCCATGCCGAGGGTCATGCCGCCCGACACCACGCTTGAAAAAATGTCGCCCGTGCTGTGGTAGCTGCCGTCGATGTTCTCGCAGGTCGCGATGAAAAAGTCCTCGGTCAGCGCGTTGTACGCCGCCGCACCGTTGAGCGCAGGGTCGCTGCAAGCGCCTGTAAACACAGCGTTTTTGCAGCCCAGCCCGGTCAATTTGCGCAAAATTTCGCGCAGCTCATCGGGCGATTCGCACCCCGCGATCTCGTCGTAAGGCTTGTCCAGCAGCAGCGCTGCCTCGGTCGCGTTCGGCAAAATGCAGTCGGCGACCGCGCAGAGCGAGCGCATCGACTCAACAAATTTTGCGTCAAAACCCGCATACATCCGCCCCGCGTCGCCCATCACGGGGTCGACCACGACGAGCGTTTCGTCGGTGCGGAAATCTCTGATGAACCGCTTCACGACCTCGATCTGCTCACACGAACCGATGTAGCCCGTGTAGATCGTGTCAAATTTCAGCCCTAGCTTTTTCCAGTGTGCCGATATTTTGGGTATATCGGACGTCAGATCGTGAAATGTGTAGCCCGAAAAACCGCTGCCCGTATGCGTTGAGAGCACCGCCGTCGGTATGACCGCCGTTTCAACGCCCATCGCCGAGATAACGGGCAATGCAACTGTCAATGAACACTTACCAAAGCAGGATATATCTTGTATTGTAACCAGTCTTTTCATGTAAAATCTCCCGCTTTAGTCTAAAATGTCGCTAACGATCTGCATCGGCGCGGCGTTGCCGTTGACAGAAAAGTCCGAATTTACCTTATAAAGGGGCTTGCGCTGCTCGTAACGGTCGAGAAGCTGCTCACGCGTGGAATTATAAGCAATCGGACGATTTTTGTCGTCCTTGATGCGCTCGTAGCAGATGTCGAACGGCGCGTCGATGAAAACCACCGTGCCCATGCTCTTCGCGCGGTCGCCATTCTCCTTTTTCAGCAGCGTTCCGCCGCCCGTCGCGACCACTCCCGCCGCGGCAGAAAGCTCAGAAAGTGCTATAGTTTCCACTTCACGGAAATATTCCTCGCCGCGCTGCTCGAAGATCTGCGGTATGCTCATGCCCTCGCGCTGCTCGATGTAGTCATCGAGATCGACAAATTCGCGGCCGAGCTTCTTCGCGAGCAGCCTGCCGATAGTCGATTTGCCGCAGCCCATGAAGCCGCAGAGGTAAACGGGTCTGTTCTTTTTTATCATATGTATCACCCTTTAAAGCGGGAAATCGCGGTCAACTTCCGCCTGCATTTCCTTGATTATCGCGGCAACTTCCTCGTCGGTGTAGCGGTCGCCGTCCCAGATCTCGTGCGCCTTGACCGCCTGCCAAACCAGCATCGCCATGCCGCCGGAGGTTTTCTTTCCCATAGCTGCCGCTTTCTTCAAAAGCTGGGTCTCGCCGGGGTTGTAGATAACGTCGAAAACAGCGTCGCTCGCGGCGATCATCTCGTCCGTAGCGGGGCAGGCGTTGACCTTCGGGTACATTCCAACGGGGCAAGCGTTCATCAGCAGGTCGTACTTCACCGACGTATCCACCGCCGTATTTAGCACAATATTGACTTTCGCGTCAGACTTCATTTCCTTGATCTCTTTAACAGCCTGCTCGGCAAGCGGCATATCGCTTTCCAGCACCGCGATGGTCAGATCTGCGCCCGCAAGCGCCGCCTCGATAGCCATCATTCTGCCGACTCCGCCACAGCCGATGAGCAGTACCCTGCCGCCAAAATTGACGTTCATCGCACGGATAGTTTCCAAAAAACCAACGCAGTCGGTGTTGTAACCCGTGCTCACGCCATCCTTGTTATCCACGCAATTCACGCTGTTGTAGCGCTTTGCGGTGTCGTCAAGCTTGTCGATCTGCTCGATAATTCCCATTTTGTGGGGTATCGTAATGTTGTAGCCCGCCAACGAATCGAGGTAGTCCGCCTTAGCCGCAAGCTCAGCGGGCGGCACTTCGATTATCTCATACGAGAACTCTCTGCCTCGCATATCGAACAGCGCCTTGTGTATCGGCGGCGACATCGTGTGTTTCAAAGTTTCGCCGAGAATCGCATATTTTCTTTCCATGTTTACCATTCCTTTTCAGT
Source organism: Ruminococcus sp. (assembly GCA_048252855.1). GTDB lineage: Bacteria > Bacillota > Clostridia > Oscillospirales > Ruminococcaceae > YE71. The sequence continues at coordinate 8,385 of DBEZOM010000252.1, read as the reverse complement.
TTTCTATATAAATTAGCACAATATTGGCTTGCATATCAGCCCTTTGCGTCATACCAGCTCTTGCCTGTATGAACATCTACTGTAAGCGGCACAGCCAGCTTCACAGCCGCCTCCATCTCCTCTTTCAGCAGCGCCGCCGCCCGATCAGCCTGCTCCTCGGGCGCTTCCAAGATCAGTTCGTCGTGCACTTGCAAGATCAAGTGCACATCGGGCAGCTCCGCTTTCAGCCGCCGATAGACCTTCACCATCGCGAGCTTGATTATGTCCGCCGCCGCGCCCTGTATCGGCGCGTTCATCGCCGCACGCTTGCCGAACGCCTGCACGTTTTTGTTCGACGCCGAAAGCTCGGGAATGTAGCGCCGTCTGCCAAAAATTGTAGACACATAACCGTTTTTCTCGCCGTCTGCAACAGTTTTATTCATAAATTCTGTAACTTTTGGATAATTATCCAAATAACTCTGTATATATCTCTTGGCCTCGGCGACCGAAACGCCTATGTCTTTCGAGAGCGAGAACGGCCCAATACCATAAATAATGCCAAAGTTTACAGCTTTAGCCGCCGAGCGCATCTCGGACGAAACGTAATCTTCGGGCAGGCCGAAAACCTGCGCGGCGGTCGATGTGTGAATGTCGCTGCCGCTCAAAAACGCCTGCTGCATATTTTCGTCACCGCAAACGCTCGCCAGCACGCGCAGCTCGATCTGCGAATAGTCGGCGTCCACCAGCAGACAGCCCTCGCGCGCGATGAAAAATCGTCGCATTTCTCTGCCAAGTTCTTTACGAACAGGTATATTCTGCATATTTGGTTCGGTCGAACTGATGCGCCCCGTGCGCGTTTCCGTCTGCTTAAACACGCTGTGCACCCGCCCGTCGGCGTGTATCTGCTTGAGCAGGCTGTCAACGTAGGTCGAGGAAAGCTTGGAAAGCGTGCGGTATTCGAGGATCAGCGGCACGATCGGGTGCTTGTTCGCGATCGACTCCAGCACTTCGGCGTTGGTCGAGTAGCCGCTTTTCGTTTTTTTCTTGCAGGGCAGCCCGAGGTCTTCGAAGAGCACTTTTCCGAGTTGTTTTGGGCTGGAAATATTAAACTCCTGACCCGCTAAACGGTATATTTCGTCGGTGATGTCGCCGAGTTTTTCATTCAGTTTGTCGCCGAAAGCGCGTATACCGTCCGTGTCTGCGTCTACGCCATAATATTCCATAGAAGCCAACGTTTCGCAAAGCGGCAATTCTATGTCATTGTAAAGCGCCGTCATATCCGCCGCTTCAAGCTCCTGCGCCAGCCGCTCAGCCAGCGCGCCGAGCGAGCAAACGTCGGCAAATTCGCCCATGTCCGCGCGGTACGCCACCCTGTAAGCCAAGCAGAGGTTCTCCGCCGTGTACTCGCTCGCCTGCGAATTTAGCAGATACCCCGCGAGATCGCACGAAAAAGTTAGCCCGCGCAGCTCGCCGCCATGCTCAAATGCCCAGCGGTGCGCCGTTTTGCCGTCAAAGCAAACTTTCTCACCGTCTGTTGTAAAATATTTCAATATCAGTTGCTCATCGTCAGTATGATAAACCATTTCGCCGCTCTGAACGCAGAGCTTTTCGCCGTCAAAAGTGAACGCCGACTTGCCGTTCGGCAGGTTATCCGCCGTCAGTTCAGCCGTTTCCAGCGGCGGCAGATCGTCCGTTTTGACCGGCTGAGGGGCGTTTTCAGCATTGCCTGTAAGCCCCAGCCTTGCCATAAGTTTGTTCATTTCCAGCCGCGAAAGCAGCATTTTCAGCTCGTCATCTTTGCGCTCGCCGAAGCTGTACGCCGCCGCGTCGCGCTCTATCGGCGCATTTTTCACGATGGTCGCGAGGAATTTACTGCGCACAGCGTCCTCGTGACCGCCCTCCAGCTTCTTGCGGACAGAGGGCGTAAGTTTCATACTATCCAGATTTTCGTACAACTGCTCAACGCTTCCCTGCTCTTTTATCAGCGCCGTTGCCGTCTTTTCGCCGATGCCCTTAACGCCCGAAATGTTGTCCGAGCTGTCGCCCATCAGCGCTTTCAGCTCGATAAGCTGTATCGGCTCAAGCCCGTAATCCTCGCGGAATTTGTCGGGGGTGTAGACCACCGTTTCGCGGTTGGTCGCAAGGCGCACAGTGCAGCTCTCGCTGACTAGCTGAAGGCTGTCGCGGTCGCCCGTTAGGATAACGCATTCGTCGCCGCCGCCGAAAATTTCCGAGAGTGTGCCGAGAATGTCGTCCGCCTCAAAGCCCTCGCACTCCAGCGTTTTCACGCCAAGGTCTGCCAGAATTTCCTTTATCAGCGGCATTTGCAGCGCCAGCTCTTGCGGCATACCCTTGCGGTTAGCCTTGTAAGCCGCGTCAGCCTTGTGGCGAAAGGTCGGCGCTTTGATGTCAAAAGCCACCGCCGCGCAGTCGGGCTGAACCGCTTCAAGCTCTTTCAGATAGATGTTCATGAAGCCCGTGAGCGCGTTCGTGTACTCCCCTTTCGAGGTCGAAAGCGCTTTTATGCCGTAAAACGCACGGTTCATGATGCTGTTGCCGTCAATTGCCAGTATTTTCATTTTGCACCTCACTGCTCCTCAGAAATTTTATCCAGCGAAAGGGTAGCTATGCCGTTCAGGCTCTCGTCCGCGCGCTTGCCCGCAAGAAAATCGTAGTAGCCCTGACAAGCGATCATCGCCGCATTGTCGCCGCAATATTTCAGCTCGGGCATATACAGCTTTATCCCGCGGTCGTCGCAGGCTTTTTCAAACGCCCCGCGCACGCCGCTGTTTGCCGAAACGCCGCCTGCGATAGCCAGTTTCTTACTGCCAAGCATTTTTGCGGCAGCCATCGTGCGTTCAACGAGCGTGTCTGCTACCGTTTTCTGGAACGAAGCCGCCATATCCTCGCGGCGCAGCGGTTCGCCTTTCTGCTCGGCGTTGTGCACGGTGTTTATGACCGCCGTTTTCAGACCCGAGAAGCTGAAATCAAACTCGCTGTTCGGTATCTTCGGCTTCGGCAGTTTGTAAGCGTTCGGGTCGCCCAGTTTCGCCGCCGCGTCGATGAATTTTCCGCCGGGGTACTCGTAACCCAGCGTGCGCGCCGCTTTGTCAAAACACTCGCCCGCCGCGTCGTCGCGCGTTCTGCCGATAACGTGGTACTTCGTGTAGTCGCGCACCTCGATGATGTGGCTGTGCCCGCCCGAGATGACCAGGCAGAGGTAGGGCGGCTCGAGGTCGGGGTGGGTGATGTAATTCGCCGCTATGTGCCCCGCGATGTGGTGCACGGGTATCAGCGGTATGCCGCTCGACATCGCCAGCCCTTTCGCGAAGCTTATGCCGACCAGCAGCGCGCCGATAAGTCCGGGCGCGTAGGTCACGGCTATCCCGTCGATGTCGGCGAGGGTGCAGTTTGCCTGCAAAAGCGCCTCGCGAACCACCCAGCCGATGTTTTCCGCGTGGCGGCGCGAAGCGATCTCGGGCACTACGCCGCCGTAAAGCCTGTGCTCGTCGATCTGGCTCGCAACTATGTTTGAAAGCACCGTTTTGCCGTCCTCGACAACGCTCGCCGCCGTTTCGTCGCAGGAGCTTTCTATTCCCAGTATCTTCATAACCGTCATTCCTAACTGTACATATTTTTGTACTTTTGATCTATATTAGCGTGATTGTCCGCCTAAATTTTTGCTGTATATCCGCGAAATTTCGCCCCAGTAGTCCTCGCGCGACTCTTCATAGCGGTAGCCGTATTTTTCGTACAGCCCGATGTGGTCGGTGCACACATAAACTTTCTGCGCGCCCTCAGCCGCCGCCTGCCGCTCGGCAAAGCGCATAAGCTTCTCGCTCAGCCGTCTGCCGCGAAACTGCGAGAATGTGTAGACAAAGCCTATCCATGGGCGCAGGCTCTCGTCGCGTATGCTGTCCTGCTCGGAAAGCGTTGCGAATGCCGCCAAACTGCCGTTTTCCGTCAGAAGATACAGCTTCGTTTCGCCCAGCAGTTCGCCAAGTCGGCGCGGGTCGGCAAGCAGTTCCAGCAAAAACGCCGCCGCGCGCCAATCCGCCTTAGCTATCTCGCCGCGCCAGTGCTCTTTGTCCTCAGCCGTGAAATAATCAAATATTTCCATATTTCACCCCTGCCCGTACACCGCCGCCAGTTCGGGCGATATGCCGCCGTCAGCCGTCTGCGTGTAGAAATTTTTCTCCGCCTGCAAAAACGGGCTGCCGCCTTTTCTGCCCTCCAGCAGCACCAGCCATGGTGCACTGTCCGAATTTTTGGACACGAAACGCATACGCTTCGGCTCTATCCCCGCCGTGCGCATATCGCACATCATGTCGCAAAGCCGCTCGGGGCGGTTGCATACGCAAAGCCTGCCGCCGTATTTCAGCGAGCGCGCCGCCGCCTTGCAAACGTCCGAAAAGCTGCAAAGCACCTCGTGCCGCGCACCGAGAGCCACCTCGCCCGCGCTTTTTATGCCCGCTCCGTCGCGCTTGTACGGCGGGTTGCAGGTGATGAGGTCAAGCTCGCGCTCCGCACGCCAGTCTTTCAGGTCGCCGCATACGGGCTTGAAATTCTCGAGAGCCGAGCTTTCCGCCGTCAGCGTCATCAGCTCGTACCCCTCGCGGTCGATCTCCACCGCCTCTATCGACTTCGGGCGAAAGCGCTCGTACATCACGGCGGCGACTATCCCGCAGCCGCTGCAAAGGTCGCAAACGGTGTCTTTATGGCGCGGCGCGGCGAAATCCGCCAGCAAAAAAGCGTCAGTTCCGAAGCGGTGCACCGCCGAAATGTGCAGCTTTACCCCGCCGATCTGCTCGACGGACAGCCCTTTTATCTCACTCGGCATCCTGCTCCGCCGCCCCTTTCCTGAAAAATTTTGTCATTATAAAAGCGTCCTCGCGCGGGTTTTCGTAAAAATTCCTGCGCCTGCCCACCTGCGAAAATCCCAGCTTTTCATAAAGCGCGATGGCGGGCCGATTTGAAACGCGCACCTCGAGCGTCAGCGAGCTGCATTCGCCGCATTCACCAAGCGCCGCTTTTATCATAGCCTGCGCTATCCCGCGCCTGCGAAAGCCCTCGCGCACGGCAATGTTGTTGATAATCGCCATCGGCGGGGTGAGCCATATATTTACAAATCCCGCAGGCTCGCCGCCAAGGTAGGCTATGAACGTCCGCGAGAAATCAAGCGTTATCTCCTCGTGAAACTGCTCGGCCGTCCATGGGCGGTCGGCGAAGCACTCGGCCTCTATCTGCGCGGCGGCGGTGTAATTTTCCTCGCTCATCGGCAGCAGCGCAAGCTCACTCATCGCCCCTGCCCTCCAGATACGCCGTGTAAAGCTCGCCCTTTGAGTAAGGCGTTACCTTAGCTATCTCACGGCAGGCGTCGGCGGGGCGCATACCGTTATCCGCCAGACCTTTCACCTGCGCCAGCGCGCTCTCGAGCGTGTCAGCCGACTCGTCAGCCGCCTGTGCGCCCTCTACCACCAGCACGAACTCGCCCTTCGGCTTGTTTTCGGTGTAAAACTCCACCGCCTGCGAAAGGGTCGTGCGGATTATCTCCTCGTGTATCTTTGTGAGCTCGCGGCAAAGCGCTATACGCCTGTCGCCGAAAAATTTCAGCATATCCTCCAGCGTATTGAGCAGCTTGTGCGGCGCTTCGTAAAATATCAGCGTATCGGGGCAGGTCTTTACCGCCGCGAGGTGGGCGCTGCGCTGCTTTTTGTTGACCGAGAGAAATCCGCGGAAGCTGAAATTTTTGCTGTTCAGCCCGCTAGCCGCTATCGCCGACATCGCCGCCGTAGGGCCGGGCACTACTCGCACCTCTATCCCGCTCTCGGCGCATTGTTTCACCAGCAGCTCGCCGGGGTCTGATATGCAGGGCATACCCGCGTCGGTAACGATAGCCGCGCTCTCGCCCGCCGCAAGCCGCGCTATTATGCCCGCTCCCGCCGCCTGAGCGTTGTGCTCGTGGTAGCTTATCAGCGGCTTTTTTATGTCAAAATAATTCAGCAGCTTCGCCGAAACGCGCGTATCCTCGGCGCAGATGAAGTCTACCTCTTTCAGCGTTTCCACCGCGCGGTAGGTCATATCGCCCAGATTGCCTATCGGCGTGCCGACTATATATAGTATACCCATTTTCAGTTCTCCGTATTTCTTTCGATTATCTCGCGCGCCATGCGCTCGAGCTGGCTGTACTCGGTAAGCTCTGAGCACTCGCGCCGCAGCGCCGCAGCCCCGTGCATACCCTTTACATACCATATCACGTTATGCCGCATCTCGCGCATACCCTGCCCCTCGCCCTTTTCGTCGATGAGCATACGGGTGTGCCGCAGCATTATCTGCATTTTTTCCTCTACGCTTTTCTCCGGCGGCAGGCTGCCCTTTTGCAGATATTCGCGTATCTCCTCGAATATCCAAGGTCTGCCGTAGCTTCCTCTGCCGACCATCACGAGGTCGCAGCCCGTTTCGCGGTACATTTTTTCGCAGGCCTGCGCGCTGTCAACGTCGCCGTTGCCGATAACGGGTATGCTCACCGCCTGCTTCACCGCCGCGATAACGCCCCAGTCCGCCTTGCCCGAGTACATCTGCCGCCGCGTTCTGCCGTGCACCGCGACCGCCGAAGCGCCCGCCTGCTCCATTCGCTTTGCAAATTCGGGAGCGTTTATGCTCTCTTCGTCCCAGCCCGCGCGTATCTTCACGGTAACGGGACAGTTAGCGTTTTTTACCGCCTCGCGCACTATCAGCTCAGCCGTAGCGGGGGTCTTCATGAGCGCCGAGCCGCTGCCGTTGCCGACTACTTTAGGCACCGGGCAGCCCATATTTATGTCGATTATGTCAGGCTCAAAGCGGTTGAGCATATACGCCGCCCGCGCGACAGAGGGCGCGTCCTCGCCGAAAAGCTGGAGGGCGTAGGGGCGCTCGCGCTCGTCCACCGCGCACATCTTAGCCGTCTTTTTATCGCCGTAGCAAAGCCCTTTGGCGGAGATCATCTCGCTCACCAAATAAGCTGCGCCGTACTCGCGGCACATAAGCCGATAGGCTCTGTCCGCCACCGAAGCCATTGGCGCAAGGGCGGCTGTACGCTCTATCTCAACGCCGCCGATAGAAATTTTATCCATAAATAATTCGTTTCCGTTTCCTTGATTTAATTTCTGCATATACACTTTTAATTATATCACACCCGCCGCTTTATGTCAAATTTTTCGGCGCAAAAAAGGCAGGTAAAAGCCTGCCTTTGTGCATTATTTGTGCGGTACGCCGTCGAACCAGTGCTCGCGGCCGTCGATCTTGTAGGAAATAACTTTGTCGATATCTACGTTCTCGATGCTGTGGAAAATGTTCTCCTCAACTTCGGGGGTGGTCTTTTTCAGCTCGGCGATGAGGTTCTTGACCTCTACTCTCTTCGAGCCTGTGCCCGTGGGGTTGCAGGTGGTGCAGGTGTCGGTAAAGCGGCAGGCGCAGGCTATGAAGTGCAGATCGTTGTAGTCGCGCCAGCGCTTTATCTCGTCCTCGCGGATAAGGTACAGCGGGCGGATAAGCTGCATACCCTCGTAATTTTGGCTGTGCAGTTTCGGCATCATGGTGCGTATCTGACCGCTGTATATCATGCTCATGAATATAGTTTCGATAACGTCGTCGTAGTGATGGCCCAGCGCTATCTTGTTGCAGCCCGCGAGCTGAGCGTTTTTGTAAAGATGTCCGCGTCGCATTTTCGCGCAGAGGTAGCAGGGGTTTTTATCCACATTGTAGACGGAATTGAATATATTTGTTTCAAAGACTTTTATCGGGAAGCCGAGCCTGCGGGCGTTGCTCTCGATAACTTCGCGGTTCTGCGGGCTGTATCCGGGGTCCATCACGAGGTACGTCACGTCAAAATCGAGCGTGCCCTCTTTTTTCAGCTCGCCGAAAAGCTTCGCCATCAGCATAGAGTCCTTGCCGCCCGATATACAGACGGCGATGTGGTCGCCCGCCTGAACGAGTTGATACTTCTCTATCGCCTGCTTGAATTTCTCGTAAATGCTCTCGCGGAACTCGGTGTGCAGGCTTTGCTCGACGGAGGCGGCCTTCTCGGCGAAGTCGACCTCCTCAGCCATTTTCACGCGCAGCCAGCCGTAGTAGCCCTCGGCGAGGTTTACGGCGGGCAGACCCTTTTCGCGAAGCTGTTCGGCGGCGGGGTCGCTTATCAGACCGCTCTTGCAGCAGATCACGAGCAGCTTATCGGCAGGCAGGCTCTCGGCACGCTCCTCAAGCTCGGCGAGCGGGATATTCACCGCGCCGTTTATGTGTCCGTACTCAAATTCATCGGCGTTGCGAATGTCGATAACAAGGCAGCCGTTTTCAGCAGTAAGCTGCGAAAGCTCCGCCAACGTGATACTATCTTTTTCCATATTTATCATACATACACCTGTTTTC
>DBEZOM010000251.1:0-2731 GCA_048252855.1 Ruminococcus sp. | reverse complement strand
GACCGATACCCCAGATGAAGCTGCGGAAACCGCTGAAAAGCCTAAGAAAAATATACCGATAATAACGCCGCTGTGCGGGTTCTTCGTGAACAACGCGCTGTTTTTAACGTTCGTTATCTCGCTGGTGGTAAACTCGCTGATACTGCGCGCTTTCACCGTAAAATTCGGCGAGAGCAAGGCGGGCGCGGATATTTTCATGGCGGTAGTCAAGCCGATGCTGGCAGACGTGGTAGCTGTTACCATGATTGGTCTGTTCGGCTTCCTTTTTAGAAAGCAAAGCGGCAGATTCAAATACCTGATGGTATGGACTGTCATTTTCTCGATACTGGGAATGGGCAATTCGATCTACTATACGAATTACAAATCCTTCCTCTCAGTCTCGCTGCTCTCGACAGCCTCGCAGCTCGGCGGAGTAATGGACGCCGTTACCAAAAACATCATGGAGGCTAAGGATTTCATACTCCTTTGGCCTATCCTCGCGATGACAGCGGTCTACATACTCATCAAAAAGACCCACGAGCCGGGCTATGTGAAGCAGAAACAGCCCCGCGCCGCGCTCGCAAGGTACGCAGGCTCGGCTTCGATAGTCGCGGTAGTCTGCGGAATATTCTTCTCGACAATGCTCACCGCCACCGACTGCTCGCGCCTTGTGAAGCAGTGGAACAGAGAGTCGGTAATGAGCAGCTTCGGAATGTACGTTTATCAGATAAGCGATACAGTATCTTCCATTCATGCTAAGCTCAACATGATCTTCGGCTATGAGGAGAGCAAGAAAAAGTTCGACGAATTTTTCGACTCTAAGGAAGAGAGCGATTCTAAAGTACACGTCGTAAACGAGGAAAAGAAGAATAAAGCGAACGAGTACTCGGGCATTTTCGAGGGCAAAAACGTCCTCGTTATCCACGCCGAGAGCGTTCAGCAGTTCACGCTCGATACCTATATCAATGGCGAAGAGCTTACCCCGAACCTTAATAAGATAGCGCGCGAGGGTCTGTATTTCTCGAATTTCTACGCGCAGGAAAGCGTCGGCACAAGCTCCGACAGCGAATTTACTTTCTCAACTTCGCTGATGCCCGCCTCCAGCGGTACCGTCGCGATAAATTATTGGGACAGAGATTACGCCACTACGCAGAAGAAATTCGGCGAAAAGGGCTACTACGTTTTCAGTATGCACGGCAATAACGGCTCTTACTGGAACCGTCTGAACCTGCATAAATCGCTAGGCTATCAGCGCCTTTATAACTACACCACCGATTACGATATAGACGAAACCATCGGTCTGGGACTTTCGGATAAATCTTTCTTCCGCCAGTCTGTACCAAAAATTAAAGAGATCGCCGAGAATAACAAGAACTTCTACGGCACGCTCATAATGCTCACCAACCACACGCCTTTCTCGGACATCACCCGCGTAAGCGACCTCGACGTAAGCTTCAAATATAAGCAGTACAACGAGGAAACGGGTATGTACGAGGAGATCTCGCGCCCGTTCCTCGAGGGCAGAAAGCTCGGCAATTACTTCAAGTCGGTGCACTATGCCGATCAGGCGATAGGTCAGCTTATGGAAGATCTGGACAGCAATGGCCTGCTTGACAACACGGTAGTTGTTATCTACGGCGACCATGACGCTAAGGTCAAGGAAGAGGAGTACGAGTATTACTACAACTACAACCCCTTCACCAACGAAACTCTTACCGAGGACGACGCCGGCTATATCCCGGTTGACGAATTTTACAACAACCTCAACCGCAAAGTGCCTTTCATCATTTGGTCTAAGGACGGCGGCTACGAGCCTAAGGAGATTACCAAGGTGATGGGTATGTACGACGTACAGCCTACGCTGGGAAATATGTTTAACTTTACCAACGAATACGCGCTCGGTCACGATATTTTCTCGTTCGATGACGATGAAGAAAACATAGTTATTTTCCCGAACGGCAACTTCATTACAGATACGGTATATTATGACAGCCAGAAAGAAACGTATTTCGACCTCACCGATTATAAGAACGTGGCGGATTACGCTTCCTGCAATCAGGTCTACAAAAACGACCCGATACCGCTGTATTCCGAGGATAACGAGGGCTTGTTCAAGTTCGCGGAGAGCGATTACTCGGCGGAGCACGCTCAAGCACGCAAGAATGACGGCGTAGTTGACGACGAATACATCAAGGATAGGTTCGACTATGCGGCAGATCGCATAGATGTTTCCAATTCCATCATTTATTACGATATTATCCATAAAGTTCAAGAGGGCTTCAACGGCAATATGAATACCGACGATAACAACACATCGTCCGCTTCGGAAGAGCCGTTCTCGCCGCCCGATAAGGTCGTAAGAAGAAAAGTTTACGCTATATAAAAAGAAAGTCCTGATCGGCAGCGGTCAGGACTTTTTTATATCGTATGGGTGGTCGGCAAAAGGCAAAAAAATAAGACTGCCCAAAAAGCAGTCTTGATTTTCAATTAAGCAAATAAATTATGCTCTTTCAACCTTGCCCGAACGCAGGCATCTGGAACAAGCATAAACATGGCAGGGAGTTCCGTTGACAACTGCCTTTACTCTCTTAACGTTGGGCTTCCAGCTTCTGTTAGTTCTTCTGTGAGAGTGGGAAACCTTGATACCGTATGCGATCTGCTTGCCGCAATACTGACACTTTGCCATTACAACGCACCTCCTTCTTGTGTGCACATGATGTTTTCTGAATAATGGGAATGCAATCATCTGCAC
>DBEZOM010000250.1:0-4374 GCA_048252855.1 Ruminococcus sp. | reverse complement strand
GCATAGGGTGAATTGGATCACAGTCCGGTGGACTGATTTTCAAGAGGGGCATGCCCTGCAAGGGAGGGCTGCCCCTAGTCCGTCGCCCAAACAAATCATACCTTCAAGGGCGCACGCCCTTGAACGACCCCGGTAATAGCCCCAAACAAAAAAGCGCATAGCCACCGTAAAAATAGCCATGCGCCCCATAAAAAGCATAAAAGTTTAGTAAAGATTTTTCTGCCACCGCCGAGCCATAGCAGGCAGCTTGTCCTGCCAGTACTCGCCCATGATCTCTCGCGCAAGTATCACGCGCGAAGCCGAGTAGTACGGGTAAATAAATATCAAAGGATATATCAGCACCGCTAACGGCAGCATCGGCAGCCAAGATATGTAAAACGAGGCGAGCCTCATGTGCTTCGACTCCATCAGCTTTACCGAAAGATCGCACGCGTCGAAAAAGTTCGCGCGCGGATTTAGCTGGCTGATAAAAGGCACTAGCGAAAGCGACATGAAATAGTGTACGCATACCCCCAGCCATACTATCGAAAAACCTATCGAGAGCATGAAGCAGACCATGCCGAAAAGATTTATGCTGCTAACGACTTCCTTGCTGCTGAAATGCAGTATGCCGTATATGCCTACCGAGATCGGCGAGAGCACCAGTATCTTGTAAAAGAAAAGCTGTATAGAAAGCTTTACGCCCGGCAGCATTATCCGCTTCGGGTGCATAGCTATGTACCGCTCTACCACGCCGCTGTCATCGCCCGTGCCGATGAACCGCCGCCGCTGTACATATACCAATACGCTGTTTAAAAACAAGTACCCCAGCATACGCCCGCACATCGTAAATATCCGCACGCGCGATTCACGGTAGTAGCTTAGCTGAAGCGGACGGTAGTCAACGTCCGAAAGCTCTGACGTTATGTATATCAGCGCCTCTATCAGCAGCATAAAGGTTATCAGCGCAAACTGGTTCAGCACCGCCGAGGATATTCCGTCGGGGTTTTGCCGCAGCTGCGCGGCCGCCGCCCTCTTTATCTCTTTGCTGGTCAAATTCTCCGCCCTCCCCCTTTAGGCAATTTCGCTCTTTAGATTACTCGTGGTCGTGATGACAGCCGCAATCGCAGTCATGCTTGTGCTCGTGCTCATCTTCATCATAATCGTAATCATCGCCATCGTCCGCATAGTCGTCCTCAAAAGGCTCTTCGCTGTGCGGGAAAGTGTCGATTATCTCAAAAGCGCCCGAGCGCTGCCACATCGAGGCGGAGACCATTACTTCAAAGCCCTCGCCGAAGCCGCAGGCGTACTCTATCGCGCGGCGCTTCGGCAGACCGAAGCAGGCGAGCATATTCATGATAATTCCGCTGTGGGTGATAACTGCGCAGTTGGTCAGGCCCTCTTCCATCATATCGCCGATGATAACGCTCAGCGCGTCGTAACATCTGCCGACAACCTCGCGCACCGATTCGCCGCCGGGAGGGGGATTATCCAGCCCGCCCTCGAGAAACTTTTTATAGTCCTCGCGGTTTTTCAGCTCGTCGGGGGTCTTGCCCTCAAATTCGCCGAAGTCCATCTCGCGAAGCTGCGGCATTTCCACCATATAGCAGTTCGGCGCTAAGATATACGCTGTTTGCAGGCAGCGTTTCAGCGGCGAGATATAAATTTTCTGAAACGAGGGGTAATCGGCTTTTTCGGCTATATCGTAAAGCTGTTCCGCGCCCTCTTTCGCAAGCGGCAGGTCGGTAGTGCCGATATATTTTCCGTCAACGTTGCCCTGAGTAAAGCCGTGACGTATAAAAGTTATTCTGTATCCTTTCAATCAAATGCACCTCTATCTTAGAAAAGTCCTTTGGATAATTATATCACAGCGCGGCTGTTTTGTCAAATACGGGCGGCATTTATAGGGCAAATTGCCGATTGATTTTCGTCCGTCTTTATGATATAATTTTAACGAGGTGAAAGAATATGAACACGGTTTTTGGAGGAAAAATGCTTTATCTGCGGCAGAAAAACAATCTGACGCAGGAGGACTTAGCGGACAAGCTGGAAGTCAGCAGGCAAACGGTATCGAAGTGGGAGTCGGGCGCGACGTATCCCGAGATAGAGAAGCTGATACAGATAAGCGAGCTTTACGGCGTTTCGATAGATTTTCTACTCAAAGACGCGAAGTCGAGTGAGGACATTGAGGAAGAGCGTTTAGAGCGAGTAGTTTTACGTTTTCTGGGTTCGGCGCAGGACATGGAGGACATTTCCGAGCAGCTCATCGACATAATGAAAGACGGCGTTATCGACGAGCAGGAGCGCATTGAGATGGAGCGCATAAACGGCGAGCTTGACGCGATCATCGAGAACATCAACAAGATAAAGAAGATCGCTACGGCGGGGTGAATTTTTTTCTTTGTGCATAAATTAAGCGCATGGCTGTTTTTTGGGGGCAGCTATGCGCTTTTTTGTTGTGTGGTATTACTTGTTGGGGCTATTACTTTTGTTCGTTCAAGGGCGTGCGCCCTTGAAGGTATCTATGTGCGGGCGACCTACTAGGAAAATCCCTCTATCGCAGGGATTTTCCTCTTTTAAAACAGTCCACCGGACTGTTTTAAAATTCACCTTTTTCGGAGCTCCCTTCGGGTGGGGATTTCGCCGCCTGCGGGCGGCGACGATTGGGGCTTCTCGCCCCCCTCGACCCCCTCGGCAAAGCTCGCGCGCCTTGCAACCGCATTTTTGGATAGGCGCTTCTCATTTGTTAGGAAGCGAAACAAAGTGGGAAGTTGGCGCAGCCAACTTCTCGGAAATCGGCGAAGCCGACTTTCCACGCGCCTTGCAACCGCCTCTATTGACAGGAGCTTTTACTTTGTTTGGGAGAATACCTCTTTGATTAAAACTTCTCTATTACAGCATTGGCTCTAAGATTTTCAAGAGTCCTGCCATCAGCTTCCTGCTTCTCGGCCTATTCCTACAATCTTCCAATGTTACCTCTCTGCACTTATTCCCTACCATATACTCAAAATCTGCCTTGACGTCCGCCACGGCACTGCATTTATACATATAGCACGAATTTTCAAAGTGCAGATACAAACTTCTATAATCTAAGTTTATAGTGCCGACAGCCGCTTTCTCATCGTCCGATACAAACATTTTCGCGTGTATAAAGCCGTCATATTCATATATCTTCACGCCCGCTTTTATCAGGTCTTCAAAGTAGCTCTCGCCCATTACTTTTACATACCATTTGTCAGGTATCCCCGGCACGATTATCCTTACATCTACCCCGCTCTTCGCCTTGTATATCAGCGCGGAGGAGAGCATTTCGTTCAGTATAAGGTACGGCGTGGTGATGTAGCAGTATTTCTTCGAGGTGTTCAGTATATGCAGGTAGCTAAGCTCGCCTACCGCCTCGTCGTCCAGCGGCGAATCGCCGTATGCAAGCACATATCCGTCAGAAGCCACGTTTTCCACGCGGTGCAGGTAGGGGCGGTATCTGTCGTAATCGGCGGGCTTTTCCCGCGGCGATATTACCTCCCACATCTGCAAAAACATCATCGTCAAGTTCCAAACAGCGTCCCCGCGCAGCATCACGCCCGTGTCTTTCCAGTAGCCGAAGCGCACTATGCGGTTTACATATTCGTCCGCTATGTTGTCGCCGCCCGTGAAGCCCGTGTGTCCGTCTATAACGATTATCTTGCGATGGTCGCGGTTATTCTGCGTGGAGGAGAGCATGGCGATAAAGGGCTGAAAAACGCGCGTTTGTATGCCCCATTCGCTGAGCTTTTTGTGGTAGTTGAAAGGAAGCAGGTGCTGCGAGCCTAAGCCGTCGTAGATAAAGCGCACCTCTACCCCCTCGGCTACCTTTTGGCGCAGTATATCCAGTATCTCGTCCCACATACTGCCCTGGTCTACTATGAACATTTCTATAAAGATGTAGTGGCGGGCTTTTTTGAGCTGTTCTTTTACAACTTCAAATTTCTCCTCGCCCGAGCGGAAGTACGTTACCTCAGAATTTTTCTGCATAGGGTAGCCCGCGTAGTCTTTCATGTAGCAGACGTAGTGGTAAACGTCCTCGTCCTGCGCGCGTATCTCTTCCAGCAGGGCTTTGTCCTGCCGCAGGTATGGCTTTGTGCTCTCGCACTTTTTGGCGTGCATTTTGCGTATCATGCGCGTGCCGTACTGGTTTGAGAGTATAAAGTATATCGCCACGGTAAAAAGCGGAAAAGCCACCAGCGGCACCAGCCAGCCTATCTTAAATTCCGATTCGGTATTTTTGTTTATGATGTACACCGCCGTAGCCGCCGCCATTATCTGAAAAATAAACTGCACAAGCGCCGAGTGCCGCTCTATGCCGAAAAGCAGATAGCAAAGCACTATTACCTGCGCCACCAGCATAAGTATCACGAT
>DBEZOM010000249.1:0-8784 GCA_048252855.1 Ruminococcus sp. | reverse complement strand
AACACTTGCAAAAAATCTCAAGGTGTAGTATAATAAAATCATAGGCTGCCCGCGATGTACTTCGCGGCCGCCGAAAGACTGAACAATAATTTTAGGAGGTAAAATTTCTATGTCAGTTAAAGTTGCTATCAATGGTTTCGGCCGTATAGGCCGTCTTGCATTCAGACAGATGTTTGGTGCAGAGGGCTACGAAGTTGTAGCTATCAACGATCTTACCAAGCCTTCGATGCTTGCAGATCTTCTCAAGTACGATACCGCTCAGGGCGGTTACTGCGGCAAGATTGGTGAAAATCTTCACACCGTATCTGCTGACGACGAAGCAGGCACCATCACCGTAGACGGCAAGACCCTTACCATCTATGCTAAGGCTAACGCTGCTGAGCTTCCTTGGGGCGAGATCGGCGTAGACGTAGTTCTCGAGTGCACCGGTTTCTACACCTCTAAGGCTAAGAGCCAGGCTCACATCGACGCAGGCGCTAAGAAGGTAGTTATCTCTGCTCCCGCAGGCAACGACCTCAAGACCATCGTTTACTCTGTAAATGAGGGCACTCTTACCGCTGATGACACCATCATCTCGGCTGCTTCCTGCACCACCAACTGCCTCGCTCCTATGGCTAAGGCTCTTAACGATTATGCTCCTATCCAGAGCGGTATCATGAGCACTATCCATGCTTACACCGGCGACCAGATGATCCTCGACGGTCCTCACAGAAAGGGCGACCTGAGAAGAGCTAGAGCAGGTGCTGCTACCCTCGTTCCTAACTCCACCGGCGCTGCTAAGGCTATCGGCCTTGTTATCCCTGAGCTGAACGGCAAGCTCATCGGCTCCGCTCAGAGAGTTCCTGTTCCTACCGGTTCTACCACCATCCTTACCGCTGTTGTAAAGGGTGCTGACGTTACCGTTGACGGAATCAACGCTGCTATGAAGGCTGCTGCTTCTGAGTCCTTCGGCTACAACACCGATCCTATCGTTTCTTCCGACGTTATCGGCATGAGATACGGCTCGCTGTTCGACGCTACTCAGACCATGGTTTCCAAGATCGCTGACGATCTCTATGAAGTACAGGTAGTTTCCTGGTACGACAACGAGAACAGCTACACCAGCCAGATGGTAAGAACCATCAAGTATTTCGCTGAGCTGGCTTGATCCTAAAATCAACTGTTTAGTTAAATAACATAAAGTCCTCCGCTTTCGTGCGGGGGACTTTTTTGTGTGCACGGTTGACTATTGCCGCAAAACGTGTTATAATAATCTTAATCTAACTTTGAAAGGAACGGATAGAAATGAGCGAATGTACTCACGATTGCAGCTCATGCAGTCAGAAATGCGGCGAGGCGCACGGCCCTGAGATCGCCAGACCGCACGAAGGATCTCATATAAAGAAAGTTATCGCCGTGGTAAGCGGCAAGGGCGGCGTAGGAAAATCCCTCGTTACCTCGCTGATGGCGGTGAACGCTCAGCGCCGCGGCTTTAAAGCAGCCGTGCTCGACGCCGATATTACAGGCCCTTCCATACCGAAAGTTTTCGGCATAAATGGCAGGGCGCAGGCTACGGAAAACGCGCTTTTCCCATGCAAGAGCAAGGGCGGCGTTTCGGTGATGTCGCTGAATCTGCTTACAGATAATGAGACCGACCCCGTTATTTGGCGCGGCCCCGTCATCGCAGGAGCAGTTACCCAGTTTTGGACGGACGTTATTTGGGGCGACGTTGACTATATGTTCGTAGATATGCCCCCCGGAACGGGCGATGTGCCGCTGACGGTTTTCCAGCAGCTTCCGATAGAGGGCATAATTGTTGTAACTTCGCCGCAGGAGCTTGTTTCGATGATAGTCGCTAAGGCGCTGAATATGGCGAAGCTTATGCGCATACCCGTGCTCGGCATCGTCGAAAATATGAGCTATGTCAAATGTCCCGACTGCGGCAAGCAGATAAAGGTGTTCGGCGAGAGCCATATCGACGAGATAGCGGCGGAAAACGGCATCGAGGTGCTGGGCAAGATACCCATGATACCCGAGATAGCCGCGCTTTGCGACGCCGGAAATATCGAGGACGTTGCGCAGGAATATATCCCCGCGGCAGACTCTATTTTTGAAGAATAAATAAAAGGCGGATATACTCCGCCTTTTTTGTGCTGCCTCGGCTTCTTGCCTTAACTTCTTGCCGAGCTTTTTGCGAACAGCGAAGCCAGCAGACCAAGCACGAGCGCGGCGGTAATGCCTGCAGCGCCCGCCGTCAGCGAGCCGGTCAGTATTCCGAGCGCGCCCTGCTCGTCCACCGCTTTTTTAACGCCCTCGGCTATCAGATTGCCAAAGCCCGTGAGCGGTACGGCAGCCCCCGCGCCCGCTTTTTCGGCGAAAGGCTTGTATATCCCGACCGCGCCGAGCAGCACGCCTGCCACGACGTAGCTCGTCAGAATTCGCGCGGGCGTGAGCTTCGTTAGGTCTATCAGAAGCTGACCCACCGCGCAGATGCAGCCGCCTGCTAAAAATGCCCATAAATATTCCATGTTGTATCCTCCGTAAACTAATTTTTCGGACAGCCGCGGCGGTGCGAGAGCCACACGGCGTGCGAGATAGAGGGTATGCTCTCGCCCTGCTGGTTGAGGGTCGGCGACATCAGTGCGCCAGTTGCGGCGAAAAGCACGTTTTGAAACTCGCCTGCGCGTATGCGGGGCAAAATATATCCGCAGAGCACGCCCGCGCAGCAGCCGCAGCCGCTTCCGCCCGCGTGAACGTCCTGCTCGTCGAATGAGTAGAGCATCATTCCGCAGTCTTTGTGAACGTCACGCAGGTTGTAACCATCGCGCTCGGCAAGCTCGCAGAGCAGACGGCTGCCTACTTTTCCGAGATCACCCGTTAGCACCATGTCAAAATCGGCGGGCGATTTGCCCGTGTCTTTGAAAAAAGCCGAGATAGTCGACCACGCCGCGGGTGCCATAGCCGCGCCCATGTTGTTCGCGTCGGTAACGCCTAGGTCTTCTATCTTGCCGACGGTAAATCCACGAACGTAGGGCGACCTGCCCTCGGCGGAAACACATAGCGCTCCGCCCGCGGTAGCCGTCCACTGGGCGGTAGGCGGGCGCTGTCCGCCGTAGTTAAGAGGGTAGCGGTACTGCCTTTCCGCTGAGCAAAAGTGCGAAGAGGTCACCGCCGCCGCGCGCTTTGCGTACCCCGCCGCCGTGAATGCCGAAGCCATCAGCAGTCCCTCGGCCATAGTCGAGCAAGCGCCGTACAGCCCGAGGAAAGGTATGCCGAATTCGCGTATGCCGTATGTCGTGCCCGTGCACTGGTTCAGCAGGTCGCCGCCGAAAAGCAGGTCTATCTCGGCTTCTTTCAGCCCCGCTTTTTCGAGCATATGCAGCAGCGCCTGCTTTTGCAGCTTGCTTTCGCCCTTTTCAAAGGTATCGGCGGACATATAGGGGTCGTCGTTTATCTTATCAAAATATTCGCCCATAGGCCCTTCGCCCTCCATTTTGCCGCCTATAGCGGCTGAGGCGACAACGCCGGGTGGGTCTTTAAAAATGTGAGTTTGTTTCAAAAAATATGCACTCCCTTTTTACATTCGTTAGTTTATAATCTATCCAAAAAAATGTACACTATACCGAAAGAGGTCTGAAAAATGGACAGTAAAATAAATTATCAGCTGGAGCTTGACAAGCTGATAAAAAGCATACCCGCTGGCGAAACGCCTACGCTTTTGCTGCATAGCTGCTGCGCGCCCTGCTCTTCGTACACGCTGGAATATCTTACGCAGTATTTTTCGATAACGATTTTTTATTACAACCCGAACATCTCGCCCGAAGAGGAGTTTCGCAAGCGCGTTGCCGAGCAAAAGCGGCTGATCTCGCAGCTTCCCGTGAAAAATCCCGTCAGCTTCATAGAGGGCGAGTATAAGCCGCAGGATTTTTACGCGGCGGTGAAAGGTCTGGAAAATATCCCCGAGGGCGGCGAGCGCTGTTTTGCCTGCTACCGTCAGCGTTTGGAAAAGACGGCTAAGCTTGCCAAAGAGCTGGGCTTCGACTACTTCACGACCACGCTTTCCATCTCGCCGTACAAAAACGCCGCCAAACTGAACGAGATAGCTGCGGAGCTTAGCGGCATCTACGGCGTGAAAAATCTGCCCTGCGACCTCAAAAAGCGCGGCGGATACAAGCGCTCGATAGAGCTTTCGGCGGTGTATTCGCTTTATCGGCAGGATTACTGCGGCTGCGTGTTTTCAAAGCGCGAACGCGAGGAACACGAGCGGCTGAAACAGCAGAGCGAAGATCGCTCTTAAAATCCGACAAATAATATCGGAATTTATAAAAAATACTTGAAATCGCGCCGAAAATAGTGTATAATGAATATGTGTCAATTTATGATGAAAGGAACGGCAATATGAAATTTAACGTTGAGCTAAAAAGAGTAGTTGACGATTCTTATGATATAGAGATCGGCGGCGCGCTTCAGGATAAATGCGTGGGCGACATCGAAAACGGGCTTTTCGGCAGTGTGCGCAGGATAGCCGTAGTCACCGATTCAAACGTTCTCGACCTTTACGCCGAGGACATACGCGCGCGGCTGGAAAACGCGGGCTTTGAAGCCAAGCTTTTCACTATACCCGCGGGCGAAGAGAGCAAAACGCGCGAGATGAAAGAGTTCGTTGAGGACTCTATGCTTGCGGCGGGCTTTAGGCGCGACTGCGCTGTGCTCGCGGTGGGCGGCGGTGTAGTTACCGACCTTGCGGGCTTTGTGGCGGGCACATACGGCAGGGGAGTGCCTTTTGCAAATTACGCTACCACTCTTCTCGCGGCGGCTGACGCTTCCGTAGGCGGAAAAACTGCGGTAGATACCCCCCTCGCGACAAATCTGATAGGCATTTTCAACCAGCCTAAAAAGGTGTATATAGACATCGACGCGTGGAAAACGCTGCCCATCGAGCAGGTGGCGAGCGGTCTTAGCGAAACCATAAAGCACGGCTGTCTTGGCGACCTTGAGCTTTTTGAATATCTGGAAAAGAACGTAGACAAGATATTTGCGGGCGACAGAGCCGCCTGCGAATACATCGCCGAGCACAACTGCGCTGTAAAGTATAAAGTAGTAATGCTTGATGAGCGCGAATCGGGTCTGCGCGAAACGCTAAATCTCGGCCACACCGTCGGCAGGGCGATAGAAACGCTGAGCGGTTACAGACTGCTTCACGGCGAAGCGGTGGCGATCGGCATGGCGGCGCAGGTGCGCCTAGGCAACAAACTGGGCTATATCTCGCAGGAGAATATGCGGCGCGTGATAGATCTCTATAAGGCGGCAAGACTGCCGGTAGATATACCCGATTACATCAGCCGCGCTGAGCTTGTGAAAAAGCTCTACACCGATAAAAAGGTCAGAAACGGCAAGCTGCGCTTTGTTTTCCAAAAGGAGATCGGCGACGTTATGCAGTTCGGCGAGAACGTGTACGCAAAGCCGATAGCCGAGGAAGAGATAGCGGCTGTTTTAGACGAAATGTAAAAGCATTTGGAGTAAATATATGGATATAAAAATAACGCCGAAGCTGCTTTCGGGCGCGGTAACAGTGCCGCCCTCAAAGAGCGTGGCGCATAGAATGATGACGGCGGCGGCGCTCGCAAAGGGCGAGTCGGTCATCGAAAAGGTCTACCCCTCAAAGGACATACTCGCGACCCTCGGCTGCCTTGAAGCGCTGGGCGCGCAGGTAAATCTCAGCGGCAGCACCGCGGTGATAAAGGGCATAGAAAAACTGCCCGAAAAGGCGACGCTTGATTGCTGCGAGAGCGGCTCTACACTGCGCTTTCTGATACCCGTGGCGTGTGCACTGGGCGTGGATACCACGTTCATCGGCAGCGGCAGACTGCCCGAGCGCCCGATAACTCCCTATTTGGAGGAGTTTCCGAAACACGGGGTTACTTTCGACTACAACAATACTATGCCTTTTTCTGTAAGTGGCAAGCTTACGGGCGGCAAATTTTACATCAGCGGGGGAATATCCTCGCAGTTTATAACAGGTCTGCTGCTGGCGCTGCCTATGCTGGAGGGCGACAGCGAGATAATCCTGACTTCGCATCTGGAGTCGAAGCCGTATGTTGACATAACCATCGGCACGCTGAAAGACTACGGCTGTGAGGTGCAGACTACGGAAAACGGCTATTTCGTGAAGGGCGGTCAGCAGTACAAGCCTTTCAGCGGAGCGGTAGAGGGCGATTATTCGCAGGCGGCGTTTTTCTACGTTGCGAAAGCGCTCGGCTCTGACATCGAGATAGGCGGGCTGAACGAAAATTCATTTCAGGGCGATAAAGAGATAGTGCGGATAATAGAGGGCTGCCGCCGCGAAAACGGCAAACTAGCGCCCTTTACCGCCGATTGCTCAGACATACCCGACCTTGTGCCGATACTGGCGGTGCTCGCGAGCTTTTGCGAGGGCACGTCGTACATCACCAACGCCGCGCGACTGCGCATAAAAGAGTGCGACCGACTGGCGGCGATAACCAGCAGCCTGAACGCAGTGGGCGGCAAGGTCACCGAGCGCGAGGACGGGCTTATAATAGAGGGCGTGGGCAGGCTCACGGGCGGTACAGTGCCCGACTTCAACGACCACCGCATACCTATGGCTATGGCGATGGCGGCTACCCGCAGCGATGCGCCGATAACTATACTGGGCGCGCAGTGCGTCAGCAAATCGTACCCCGATTTCTTTGAGGTGTACGAGTCGCTCGGCGCGGATATAGAGAGAATATGACTCCCTAGCTAGGGCGTTTTATATAATGTACGTTCGCGGCGGGCTGCTGAGGGCGTATAAGGAGGAATTTGACAATGGCATCAACATGGAGCAATAATATTTCATTTTCCGTATTCGGCGAGAGCCACGGCCCCGCTATCGGCGTGGTAATGGACAACGTGCCGCCCGGAGAATCGATAGATATGGATAAGCTGCTGCAATTCATGGCGCGCCGCGCACCTAAAAAGGACGCGACCTCTACTCAGCGCCGCGAGAAAGACCTGCCGCAGATAATGTCAGGCTTTTTGAACGGCAAGACTACGGGCACGCCGCTCTGCGCGTTTATACAGAATACCGACCAGCATTCGCAGGACTATATGAAATCGAAGCTGGATACCCTCGTGCGCCCCGGCCATGCCGACTACACGGGCGCGCTGAGATACCGCGGATTCAACGACGTTCGCGGCGGCGGACATTTTTCGGGCAGACTTACAGCGCCGCTTTGCTTTGCGGGCGCGGTATGCGGACAGATACTTGAAAAGCGCGGAATTTATGTAGGCGCGCACATCGCCGAGATACACAAGATAAAGGACGATTCGTTCGACTCGGTAGTGACCTCGCGCGAGGACATCATGCGCATACGCGAAAAAGCGTTTCCCGTTATAAACGATGAAAAGGGCAAGCGCATGAAACGCGATATAGAAAAGGCGAGAATGGCGATGGACAGCGTAGGCGGCGTGGTAGAATGCATAGCCGTGAACGTGCCCGCGGGCATAGGTTCGCCTATATTCGATGGCTTAGAGAACAGCATAGCGCAGCTGATATTCGGCATACCCGCGGTAAAGGGTCTGGAATTCGGCGCGGGCTTTAACGCAAGCAAGATGCTGGGCAGCGAGAACAACGACGAATTTTACGTTGACGACAAGGGCCATGTGGTAACGCGCTCGAACTTTGCGGGCGGCATACTGGGCGGAATATCTACGGGTATGCCCATAACGCTGAGGGTAGCTTTCAAGCCTACGCCCTCGATAGCGCAGCCGCAGCAGACCATCGACATGAAGAACCACACCAACGAAACGATAGAGATAAAGGGCAGGCACGACCCCTGCGTAGTGCCCAGAGCTGTACCGTGTGTAGAGGCGGCGGTGAACATAGCGCTGCTGAACCATATGCTTCAGTACCCAAATTTTTGATCTCCCCCGACGCCGGCGACGAAGAGGACGAAGCCTGAGCGGAAGCGGGGGCTATAAGAATTGATGTGTAAAGGTATATTGAGAGGAGCGGTGAAATGTATCAGTATCCTGATATAAATCCCGATGTGCTTAACCCGCGGGAGGTGTACGAGGTAAAGCTGCTGCTGGCGTATTTTCTGAACCAGACAGAGCAGGACTGTACCCCCCTGCAGCTTATGGAGATCGCAACGGGGGAGGGGATAGTGGACTATTTTCTCTATACCCAGGCGGTAAAAGAGATGCTGGAATCGGGGACGATACTATGCGAAGAGCGCGACGGCGCGGAATACTATGTGCTCTCAGAGAAAGGCAGAGCGGGAGCAGAGAGCTTCAAGAGGCTTGTGCCTAAAAGCGTGCGCGACCGTATACTTGCCTCAGGACTGCGCCTATTCGCAAAAATAAAGAACGAGCAGAGCGTAAAGACGGAAATAGAGGAAACGGACAAGGGCTGCGTAGTGAAGTGCATAGTGCATGACAGCGGGGTAGTGCTGATGGAGCTTTCGCTCTTTGCGCCCGATCTGGAGCAGGCGCAGCATATGCAGAGGAAGATGGTAGAGAACCCCTCAGACCTGTACGGCAGGGTGCTGGACTATGTAGTCTGCAACAATATATAAAAGCAAGGCGCTGTTTCGGCTGAAACGGCGCTTTTTTGTGCTTATTGTAATAATAGTGTACAAAATGTCGGCGAATAGTATAATTAAATTATGCACCCCTACAAACCTAAAAAAACTGCGAAAAAAGAGTTGACAATAGCGAAAAAGAGTGATATAATAATAAAGCTGTCAGGGACGGCGGAACGAAAGAGACTGAAAAACAAGCGGCGGGAGCCGAGGAAAGTCAGCG
>DBEZOM010000248.1:0-4208 GCA_048252855.1 Ruminococcus sp. | reverse complement strand
TTATGATACAATTATTTAGAATGTAATTCTGATCGTAAATACAGAGTTTTTCTATTTTTTGAAACGAGGTAGCTTCGTGGAGATCATTGAATGCTGCACCTGCGGCAACGAAAACAAGAAACTGGCTTACAGATTTTCTGTTGACATTGACAAAACAGCCGAATATTACGGTACCGAGCACAAGATACTTTCGCCCTGCATAGAGGTCATACGGCCTGCGCTGGCGGAGAGTTACCCGAATCTGTGCGAATTTCTGCGGCAGTTCGGCATAACGCCCGAAAACCCTTCATCATGTTCGGCGGCTAGGTTTACCGACGGGCAAAATAAGATAAGGTGCAGTCTGTACTACCCCGTGTTCGGCAAAATAGAGCACTTCGGAAAAATGCTCGAGATAGAGGATACCATAATAGAGGGGCAGAAGCGCAGGAAACCGCCCGAGAGCTACCCACTGCGCGAAAAGACTTTCGGCATATGGGTCTGCAACACCGTTTTCGACTGGCAGCTCGACACGCTGCTGAGCGAAATATATCCCGAGCAGGAGGAGCAGACTTTTGGTCAATGGCTGAAAGCCGCCGCAAAGAAAATAGACCTCGAAAACAAAGCTTAGGATACAACAAACATCAAGGAGAAATTTGCTTAATATGTTTAAACTGATAAAACAAGAGGGAAGCGCCAGAAGAGGCGAGCTTACCACCGTACACGGCACTATACAGACGCCTGTTTTCATGAACGTGGGCACGTCTGCCGCGATAAAGGGCGGTATTTCCTCAATAGACCTTGCCGACCAGCTCAAATGTCAGGTGGAGCTTTGCAATACCTACCATCTGCACGTTCGCCCCGGCGACGATATAATCTACAAAATGGGCGGTCTGCACAAATTTATGAACTGGCACAAGCCAATTCTTACAGACAGCGGCGGATTTCAAGTTTTTTCGCTCGCTAAACTGCGTAAAATAAAAGAAGAGGGCGTTTATTTCAATTCTCACGTTGACGGAAAGCGTATTTTCATGGGGCCTGAGGAGAGTATGCGCATACAGTCGCACCTCGCTTCCACCATCGCTATGGCTTTTGACGAGTGCGTTGAGAACCCTGCCGAGTATGCTTATTCCAAAGCTTCCTGCGAGCGCACTGTACGCTGGCTGGAGCGCTGCGTGGCAGAGCAGAAGCGACTTAATTCGCTGGAAGATACCATAAATAAAGAGCAGATGCTTTTCGGCATAAATCAGGGCTGCACATATGACGATCTGCGTATAGAACACATGAAGCGCATACGCGAGATAGAGTACTGCTCGGGCTTTGCGATAGGCGGACTTGCCGTCGGCGAGCCTACCGAGGTGATGTACCACGTCATCGAGCAGGTAGAGCCCTTTATGCCTAAGGACAAGCCGCGCTACCTCATGGGAGTCGGCACGCCCTCGAACATTATCGAAGCGGTTTACCGCGGAGTAGATTTCTTCGACTGCGTAATGCCCAGCAGAAACGCACGCCACGCTACTATATTCACATGGAACGGCATAATGCACGCGCATAATAAGCGTTACGAGCTTGATGATCGTCCGCTGGATACCGAGTGCGACTGCCCGACCTGCCGCAACTTCTCGAGAGCGTATATACGCCATCTTTTCAAATCAAACGAACAGCTAGCGGGCAGACTTGCGGTACAGCACAACCTGTATTTCTATAATACGCTGATGGAGAAAATCCGTGAAGCGCTTGACGAGGGCAGATACGAGGAATTTAGAAACACATATTCTTCGCGCCTTGCTTCAAAAATTGAAGATTGATAAATTAGACTAAGAAGATGATAATATGCTAAAACTGGTGATATTTGATCTTGACGGCACGCTGGTAAACTCCATAGCCGACCTTGCCGACGCCACTAACCGTGTGCTTGAGGAAAACGGCTACCCGACCCACCCGCTGGATAATTACAGATATTACGTTGGAAACGGCACGCGAAAGCTTATAGAAAGAGCTATGCCGCAGGGAACAGACCCGCAGGAATTGGAGCGGATACACGCTATTTTTTCCGACTACTACCGCAGCGGCTGTCTTAATAAAACGAAGCCTTATTACGGAATAACCAAGGTAATTTCCGACCTGCATTCGCTCGGGCTGAAATGCGCGGTAGCTTCAAACAAGCCCGACGCTTTTTCTAAGCAGATAGTTTCGGCATTTTTTGACGAAAGCTGCTTCGAGCTTGTTCGCGGAAAGCTGGACGGAATGAAAGCAAAGCCCGCGCCGGACATTGTGAACGACATAATGCAAAAGCTTGAAGCCACACCCGAAGAAACAATAATGGTCGGCGATTCTGACGTTGACATCATTACGGCAAAGAATGCGGGTATGCGCTCGATCGGTTGTGTATGGGGATTTCGCGGCAGGGAAGAGCTGGAGCGCGCAGGAGCTGTATACATAGCGGAAAGTCCCGCTGACATAGAGAAAATTTGCAGAGAAATTTGATTCTCGGCAGGAGGATATTTTAATGAATGATTTTTACAAAAGGTTCGTGAAAGAAGAGCTTGATGACGAAGGCAGACTTTTGAGCTTCGAGCTTGATCTGAAAGACGATTTCAACTTCTCTTACGACGTAGTTGACGAGCTTGCAAGGCTTCAGCCCGACAAAACGGCTATACTTTGGGTAAACGAAGCAGGCGAGGAGCACCGCTTCACCTATCGCGATCTGAAAGAGCAGAGCAGCCGCGTTGCGAACATGATGCTTGCACATGGCGTGAAGAAGGGCGATTTCGTAATGGCTGTACTGAAAAGACATTATGAATTTTGGTTCTTGGCGTACGGACTTATGAAGATCGGCGCTATACTCGTTCCCGCCACAAACCAGCTCATGAAAAAGGACTACACCTACCGCTTCAAGGCGGCTGACATAAAGTATATAGTCGCTACCGCTGAGAACAACGTTCCCGACCACATCGAGCAGGCGCTGGAAGAGTACGATGGAATGAAAGAAAAGTTCATCACTCACGGCAGCCGCGAGGGCTGGACAGATTTTCTGCCCGAGATAGCAAAATATTCTCCTGAATTTGAAAGAGTAGAAACGCACGTTGATGAGCCTATGCTGATGTATTTCAGCTCGGGCACTACGGGCTATCCTAAAATGGTACTGCACCGCTACTCCATCGCCGCCGCGCATATCATCACGGGCAAGCACTGGCATCACCTTGACGAAAACTCGCTGCACCTTACCGTTTCCGAAACGGGCTGGGCTAAGTGCGCATGGGGCAAGATGTTCGGCCAGTTCATAGCGGGAGCTACCACTTTCATCTACGATTTCGACCGCTTTAATCCCTCGGCACTGCTGAAAGTTATTCAGGATTACAAGCTGACATCTTTCTGCGCACCGCCTACTATGTACCGCTTCTTCATCAAAGAGGGTATAGAAAATTACGATCTTTCGTCGCTTAAATACAGCTGTATCGCGGGCGAAGCGCTTAATCCCGAAGTATTCAACAAGTGGTATGAATACACCGGTCTGAAACTTATGGAAGGCTTTGGACAGACCGAATCGGCTGTTATAGTCGGCAATCTGTACGGCATGGAGCCTAAGCCTGGCTCTATGGGCAAGCCTACTCCGCTGTATAAGGTCGGCATCGTGAACGAGGACGGCGAACCTGTAAAGCAGGGCGAAACGGGCGAGATAGTTATTTACGGTGAACGCGGCAAACACCCTGCGCTCTTCAAAGAGTATTACCGCAATCCTGCCGAAAACGACCGCGCATGGAGATACGGCTTCTACCACACGGGCGACACCG
Source organism: Ruminococcus sp. (assembly GCA_048252855.1). GTDB lineage: Bacteria > Bacillota > Clostridia > Oscillospirales > Ruminococcaceae > YE71. The sequence goes on along the minus strand of DBEZOM010000248.1, from coordinate 438 downwards.
CATATATGGACGAGGACGGCTACTACTGGTACGTCGGCAGAACTGACGATCTTATCAAAGCTTCGGGCTACCGTATTGGGCCTTTTGAGATCGAAAGCATACTGATGGAGCACCCTAGCGTTCTGGAGTGCGCGATAACCGCGGCGGACGACCCTATCCGCGGCAAGGTTGTAAAGGCGACAATAGTTCTCACAAAGAATTACAAGCCCTCTGACGAACTTGCGAAAGAGCTTCAAAATTATGTAAAGAAATCTACCGCGCCGTACAAGTACCCGAGAATTGTGGAATTTGTAGACGAGCTGCCTAAGACCATAAGCGGCAAGATAAAGCGCGGCGAGATCAGAAAGAACGATTCTGAGAAAAACTGAGCTAAAACCAAATAGTTTGATACGAAAACCTGTGATATGAAAAATATCGCGGGTTTTCTTTTTCTTATGT
>DBEZOM010000247.1:0-7556 GCA_048252855.1 Ruminococcus sp. | reverse complement strand
AAATAAATCAAAAATAATATGCCATCTTCTTTATATGACCTTGTAACTAAACATTTGTTCCCAAAATACAAACCTGTCATATCAAGGAAAAACCACAATAACAATGCGATCTGTGCAACAATACAATATCTTTTCTTCATTTCATTACCTCCGTCAAATTCCGATCTGCCGAGCAATATCGCCCCTTTGCTCTTTTCCCCCTTATACCATACCGCGCCAAAATTTTCAACACTAAAATTCAAAAATAAACTTTTCCCAAACCTCTTGACTTTGCCGAGCGCGCCCGCCCTTGCGCCCGCCCGAGTTTTGTGGTATAATTAGACCATACTTTAGCGAAAGAACGGTGCATAAAATGCTTTACATAATGCGTCACGGAAAAACGGAATGGAACGCTTTGAAAAAATTGCAGGGCAGAACGGATATACCCCTCAGCGCAGAAGGGCGCGAGATGGCTGAAAAGGCGCGGGCGGAGTACGCCGACGTGCATTTCGACGTGTGCTTTTGCTCGCCGCTGATACGCGCGCGGGAAACTGCCGAGATACTTCTGCGCGGTCGCGGCGTGCCCATCATCGCGGACGAAAGATTGGCGGAGATGTGCTTCGGCGAAGCTGAGGGCATGACGGGCTATTTTGACGACACGGATAGCCCCGTAAGCGCGCTGTTTCAGTCGCCCGAGAAGTACACCACCCCCGCAAAGGGCGGCGAGAGCTTTGAAGAGCTTTTCGCGCGCACCGGCGAGTTCCTGCGCGAGCGCGTTCAGCCGCTGCTGAAGCAGGGCAAAGATGTGCTGATAGTCGGTCACGGCGCTATGAATTGCAGCATTATCTGTCAGGTGAAAAACATACCGCTTGAAAAATTCTGGAGCGCGGGGATAGAAAACTGCAAGCTGAAAAGGCTGGTGTGATAAAAGGAGAACGATATGGAAAAGATATGGGAAACGCTTTACAGCGAGGCGAAAAGGGTACTCGCGCCGCGAAATGTATCTTCGATAATAGAAGCGGGCGGAGTAGCCGCTGCGGTAGAGGCGGCTTCGGGCAGGATATACGTCGGCGTGTGCGTTGACAGCGCCTGCACGCTTGGTATCTGCGCTGAGCGCAACGCTATTTTCAACATGATAACCAACGGCGATGACGAGATTAAGCGCGTTATCGCGATAAACAGCAGAGGAAAAGCCATACCGCCTTGTGGTGCGTGCCGCGAGCTTATGACTCAGCTTATGCCCGAAAATTACCGCGATATAGAGGTAATGCTAGACTACGAAAGCGGCAGGGCAGTGAAGCTCGGCGAGCTCACGCCCGAGTGGTGGATATGATATTTTAGATAAAAAAACGCAGCTCGGCGCGGAAAACGTCGGGCTGCTTTTGTATATTGTGCTTATTTTTCACCGCTGCCGTTCCACTTATCGAATATCAGATGCACAAGCGGGGCGGCGGCGAACATATTCCAGAAAAAAGCCATCGGGAAATTCTTGATGAGCGTGCCCACCCATATCGCGGGCAGGCGGGTGAGCGGCTGACTGCCGAGAATTATCTGAAAAAGTATCGTGGCTATAAGGCTCATCAGCGGGCACATCACCTGCACCGTGCCTGCCTGCCGCATTAGTCGGCAAAAATAGGGGTTGTCCTTTTCGGGGTCGCAGTGCCTTTTCATAAAAGCCGCGCCCGCTCGGTTGCCTATCAGGTCTGACACTATGTATACTATTACTGTCATAAATACAGATTCTTTCAGCGCTTCCCAAAATACGGCGTATGATATTGAGGAAAAGCCCAAGCCCTTTGCCAAATTAAAGCCCATTCTTATCGAAGTGTTGTAGACCTCCATTCCGTATGCCATAAAAAATGACATCAATATCCCAAATACTATTCCTTGTGTTTTCGTTTTCGGCATGATATGCCCCTCCTGTAAATAAATTATAAAAGGCGTAATCTTTTGCATTTGCAATAGACTACGCCCAAAGGACTTATTTCTATTAGTAAAGGAATACTGACGATCACGCATTTTACTAGGGCAATACCGCACAAAGCCGCTAGGCGATAGTTGTGCGGTGTTACCCTAGTATATTATAGCATATTTTTTCGCGATTTTCAAGGGGTACGGTTTAAATTTTTGGCGGCAGTTTACAGCTTCACATTCGGATTAGTGTACTGACCGTGCTTTTCCGTGTTTTTACCGTACTGAATGGCGAATTTCGGGCAGCGGTGCAGACAGCCCAGACATATCTCGCATTTGTCTTTTACCCAAACCGGCTTGCCGCCGCGCATTTCGATAGCCTGCACGGGGCATTTTTTCGCGCAAAGTTGGCAGCCTATGCAGGTGCTTTTTACCCAAAAATGCGAAGTACGCCTTGAGCGCCCGTTGTATATACGCTGGGCGATATGCTCGGCGATGAAGGCGGGTGTGCGCGGAGTCATGTGCTTGTTGGTAAAGCGCCGCCCGATCTTATCTATCGCGTCGTTTATCTGCGCTTCCGTATTTTTGGTGAATACGGCAACTTTTTTCGGCGCGGAGAGGTCGAATATCGGCGTCCAGGTATCCGCCATTTTTACGGAATAAAAAGCGTCGATCTTTCTGCCGCGTATCGCTTTGTCCGCAATGTGATCGGAAGCGCCGGGCGTTGTTCCGTAGGTAGAAATTAGGAAAAGATATTCGGCTTTAAGCTCTGATTTTTCAAGAAATTCTTTCACGATGTTTGGCAGTCCCCAAAAATATGTTGGCGAGATAATGCCGATCATCTCGTCGCGAAGATCGTATCTGTTCTCGCGTATGCAGTCCGTGATGGAGAGCGTTTCCTGCCCTAAAGCCTGCGAGAACCTTTTGGCAACATATTTGCAGTTTCCCGTTGCTGAAAAATACAGTATCATCTTAATTCACCTCTGCTTTTGCTTCGCATAAACTGTAAGCCGCATACGGCGCGACTGCGTTTTTATCACTTCAAAATATACTCCATATTCCGCTCTTTAGTTTTCATTCCCATCTTTTCGTAAAACTTTTCGGCGGAGGTGTTGCCCGCCCAAACGTTCAGCGTTACCTCGTAGCAGCCTAAACGCTTTGCTTCCTGCTTCACATATTCAAAAAGGCTCTCGCCGACGTGCTGTCCGCGGGTGCTCTTGTCAACGCAAAGATCGTCTATAAAAAGCGATTTGAAGGGCACCATGTTGTTTGAAAAAGGCTGTTCCTTTAGCTGGCAAAATGCGTAGACCATGCAGATGTCGTCCTCGTTCGCCGCAACGTATATCGGCTTAGTTTCGTCTTTCAGCATCTCTTCCAGCTCGGCGTTTGTGTATTTGGTGGTGTTCGGGATAAAAATGTCGGGTCTTATATCCGCGTGTATTTGAAGCACCTGCTCCAGCAGGTCGATTATGCGGGGTATGTCCTTTTCTGCCGCTCTTCTGATATTCATTATGATCTCGCTCCTATTTCTAAAAAATCTGTTTTAATTATACCACACACGTTAGCCAAAAGTCAAGATAAACAAAGCAGCCGAGCTTGCCGCCCGACTGCTTCTTTCTATTATTCAACTATGTATTCCATCTCGACATCTGCTTTTTCTGAGTGCCATACGTCTTTGCGGTATGGTATCTCTTTAAATCCCAGCTTTTTGTAAAGATGTATCGCGGGTTTCAGACCCGATATTGTGATAAGGCAGAGCTTTTTCGCTCCGTGCGCTATCGAATATTCCATGCAGGCTTTCAGCACCGCCGTGCCTGCGCCCGTGCCCGTGTACTGCCCCTCAGCGGCTAGCTTGCATATCTCCCATACGCCGCCGCCGAGCGGCTCGGTCATGCAGGTCGCCAGCACCTTGCCGTTCTCCACCGCAAAATACACCATCGAGCCTTTCTCTATCAGCTCTTCCACATGATCCATCGAGTATTGGTCATAAGACTCTATGTAGTAGAGCTTCGTCAGCCATTCGGTGTTCAGCCGCACAAAGTCGGCTCGGTATTTCGGGTCATATTCTACTATTTTCATGATTCGCCATCGCCTTTGCTTTTTTATTTCACAAACTTAAATTTCTCAAAGTCGAAATTGCTGCCCGGCAGGAATGCGAACGAAACTTTCTGCTTGCCCGCCACGCCCGTGAGGTCAAACCTGCGCTCGGTGTAATTCTCGGCGTCGTCGGTGCGGAATTCGCAGAGTATGCGCTTCTCGCCGTCCTCGCCGCTGAGGATAAGGTGTATGCTGTTGAGCGCGAGCGGCGATCTTCCGCTTATCACAAGGGCGCTCGGCGCTTCGGTAAAGTCAAATTCGCCGAAGTCCAGCACTACGTTGTTGCCTATGCCCAGCACGCAGCTTCCCGCTGTTTCAAATTTATCGCCGTAGATGTTGTCCGCTTCGGCGGCGCTTATCTCGGCAAACTCGCGCGCCTGCTTCTCAAACTCAAAGCCGCTTATCTGATAGCCCTTTGTTGTGAGTATCGTCAGCGTGCGCACGCCCTTCAGCTTTCTGTTCAGCTTGTAAGTTTCGGGCTTGAATACCATCCACTCGGGCTGCTTTAGGTACTCGAAGCTGCCCAGCAGTTCGCCGCCCTCGCCCGGTATGCCGTCGTAGAAGCTGATGTCTACGGGGTCGAGCGTGTTCGCCCAAATGTGTACCTTTATAGTGTCAGCGCCGCTGCCGAAGTCGATGTTGTCGTAAGCCGCCCACGATGTTTCGCCGCCGCTCGCGAAGCATACTCCGCGCTCTACGCCGCCTGTAACGCCCTCGCTTGTGCGCGTGTAAAGTCCGCCGATGACGAAGCTGTACGGGTCGGTGAGCGCGCTGCCCAAGCCTTCGGCTTTGAAGTGCAGTACTGAGATAATGTGGCAGTGCTCGGTGCCGTTTTTGCACATCGCGCGCAGCCAGAATTCGCCGTCGCCGCGTGCCTTTACCGTAATGCCCTCTTCGCCTACGCTGCATTCCGCAACGTTAGAGGTTATCCCCTTTTCGTTCGTCACTTTGAATTCTATCTCGTTCGCGTAGTCGGAGTTCGCGGGGCGCACGGCGTATTTCACCAGCGTTTCGGGGCGCTCGGGGTTCAGCGTAAGGCACTCGGCGCTCAGCTCTATCTTGCGCACGGGTATATCGTCGGTTCTGCCGCACTCGGTCGGGCAGGGCTGAGCGCTCTGCTGCGCCGATAAGCCGTGTATGCGCTCGGCGGGTACGGCTTTCAGCTCGATAACTGCTTCGGGCAGCGAGGGCGATGTCAGCGTTACTTTTATATTGCCCGCTTCGCCCGTCGAGCCGATTATCGCGAGCATCTTGCCCGAGAAAAGCCTGCGCGAAGTGCCTTTGTACTGGTCGTAATCGGTGCTGTCGCCGTTGTCAACGCCCATGAGCCTGCCAGCGCCCTCTACCGCTACGTTCACGCGGTCGTTTGCGTTGGCGCAGAATGTTCCGTTTTCGTCCAGCGCCGAGATCTCCAGATATATCAGGTCTTCGCCGTCCGCCGGCAGTTCGGTCTTGTCGGGGATGATCTCGAGCTTCGCCGCGTCGCCGAAGGAGCGCTGTATGTCCTCCGCTATGACCTCGCCGTTTTCGTCGTAAGCCAGCGCTTTCAGCTCGCCTTTCTGATAGGGGATAACGTAGTCCGCCGTAAGCTTCGTGCCGTGCGCATGGTCGATGTCGAAAGCGCCCAGCGAGCCGCCGTTAAAGAAAAGCTCTACGCGCGGCGCATTTGAGCATACGCGAACGTCTGTCGGCAGACCCTCGCTGAAATCCCAGTAGGGGAATATGTGCACGAAAGGAGCAGTCTTGTAGTCAGTCCACTCGGCGCGGAAAACGTATGCGCTGTCTTTCGCAAAGCCCGCCGTGTCGTACTGGCCGAAGTAGGAGTTTTTGGTGCTGTAAGGGGTAGGCTCGCCGATGTAGTCAAAGCCCGTCCAGATGAACTGGCCCGCGCAGTATTCCGCGTCGCGGTCTTTTATTATGCACTCTTCTGTATTTTTCGCGCCCCAGCCCGTGCAGCTGTTGCCCAGCGAGGAGCACTGCTCGTCATCGTCGGTAAGCAGTATCTCAGAGAGCGGGAAGTGGTATATTCCGCGGCTCTGCACTACTGAAGCCGTTTCGCTGCCGTATATCATCCAGTCGGGGTGAGCGGCGTGGTGGTCGGCGTAAAGGCGCTCGCCGTAATTGTAGCCCACGAGCTTTAGTATATCTCCGCATTTCTGTCCGTTTTCCCACTGCATGAAGTTTGAGCCGAAGGTAACATAGCCGTTGCCGGCGGGGTCGTGAAGCTGCACCAGCCTTTTCAGCAGCGCTGTCACTTCTTGTCCGCGGTCGTCGGCGTGGGTGTCGAATATCTCGTTGCCTATGCTCCAGCCGATGATAGAGGGGCGGTTTCTGTCGCGGCGAACCCATGAAGCCACGTCTTTATCTACCCATTCGTCAAAAAATCTTGCGTAGTCGTAGTCGGTCTTTGAGCGCTCCCACATATCGAAGCCCTCTGAGAGTATCAGCATACCCGTTTCGTCGGCAATGTCCATAAATTCCTCCGCAGGCATATTGTGCGAAGTTCTTATGGCGTTCACGCCCATCTCGCGCAGCTTCTTAAATCTGCGGCGAATTGCTGCGGGGTTAGATACCGCGCCGAGGCAGCCGTTGTCGTGGTGCTCGCACGAGCCGTGCAGCTTGACGTGTCTGCCGTTTAAGAAAAAGCCCTTGTCGGTGGTGAACTCTATCGTGCGGTAGCCGTATTTTTGGCTGACGCGCTGTACGCACTCGCCGTTTACGAATATCTCAGAGATCATAGTGTACTGCTGCGGGTCGGCAATGTCCCAAAGTGCGGGGCTATCTATGGTCATTCTCTGCGCCGTCAGCGAATACGCCGCGCCGCTCACGCGAACCGCCTGCGGTATGCAGCTTTCGTCCGCCGCGCATATGTACGAGATGTACGAAGCCTGCTCGCTGCCGTCGGGCGCTATTATCGTATTTTTGATCTGTATGCCCGCGACTGATGTGCCTGCGGGGCGGAGTATCTCGGCGGTAACTTCCGTTACCCACTCGCTGCCGCGCTTTTCGGTGGTGATGTATATTCCGTCGTTGCCGAAGCGCACCTCTGAGCTTTCGCAGAGCCATACTTTGCGGAAAATTCCCGCGCCCGAGTACCAGCGCGAGTTTGGCGAATGGTGGTCTACGCGCACGGTTATCTCATTTTCGCCGCCGCGCACCAGCTCGGTAATATCGAACTGAAAAGCCGAGTAGCCGTATTTCCACTCGCCCGCCTTTTCGCCGTTTACATAAACGGTGCTGTCCATATACACGCCGTCGAAGCGTATGTATGTGCGAACGCCCTCTTTTTTGGCGTATGTAAAGCGCTTTCTGTACCAGCCGGTAGAGTCCTCGTAGAGGGCGTCGGTGTCGTATATCAGCCAGTCGTGCGGGATGTCGGCGTGGGTAAAGGGCATATCTGCCGAATACTCAGCGCCTAGCGGGGCTTTGTAAAATTCCCAGCCGCTGCAAAAAAGCTCGCGGTTTGAATAAGTTTCGCAAAAGTCCATATCAAAAATTTCCTTTCATTATGTCATGAGTATGCAAATATTTTCTGCATTTACGTTACTTATATTGTATCAGCATTTCGC
>DBEZOM010000246.1:0-23166 GCA_048252855.1 Ruminococcus sp. | reverse complement strand
AGTCAACAGAAATTCAGCAGAACGAAGCGATTTTACATATTATCCAAATCCGCGAACCGCGCTTTGGTCAGTTTTTCAGCGAGTGCAGGGGAGCGGGTATCTGACCGCCGCGGTTGATGAATTTCGAGGGCGATTCTTTATGAAGCGGCATTACGGGGCCTTTTCCGAAAAGTCCGCCCCAGTCGAGAACTTCGCCGACCTTTTTGCCGATGGCGGGGATAACTCTTACCGCCGTGGTCTTTGTATTTACCATGCCGATAGCGGCTTCGTCCGCGATGATAGCGGCTATGGTGTCGGGCTCGGTGTCGCCGGGAACTACTATCATGTCAAGACCTACCGAGCATACAGCCGTCATAGCTTCGAGCTTCTCGATGGTGAGCGTGCCCGCTACCGCAGCGTCGATCATGCCTGCGTCCTCAGATACGGGAATGAATGCGCCCGAAAGTCCGCCGATGCGCGAGCATGCCATTACGCCGCCCTTTTTAACAGCGTCGTTGAGCATAGCGAGGCAGGCGGTAGTGCCGTGAGTACCGCAGCGCTCTAGGCCTATCTCTTCCAGAATGTGCGCTACCGAGTCGCCTACCGCGGGGGTCGGCGCGAGCGAGAGGTCTACTATGCCGAAAGGCACGCCTAATCTCTTGGAAGCGGTAACGCCTACCAACTGACCGATTCGAGTTATCTTGTACGAGATCTCTTTTATAACGTCAGAGATCTTGGTGATGTCTGCGTCGGGGTATTTGCGCAGAGCGGCGCGTACAACTCCGGGGCCTGAAACGCCTACGTTTATCATGCAGTCCGGCTCGCCTACGCCGTGGTATGCGCCCGCCATAAAGGGGTTATCCTCTACCGAGTTGCAGAAAACTACCAGCTTTGCAGCACCAAAGCAGGCGCTGTCTACCGTCTTTTCCGCGCACTCTTTTACTATCCTGCCCATGAGTCCGCAGGCGTCGAGGTTTATGCCCGTTTTGGTAGAGCCAATGTTTACGGAAGAGCAAACTCTTTCGGTAGAAGCCAGTGCTTCGGGTATCGACTCGATAAGCTCGCGGTCGCCCTCAGAGAAGCCTTTCTGTACCAGCGCGGTGTATCCGCCGATGAGGTTTACGCCAACTGCCTTAGCCGCTTCGTCCATAGCCTTAGCGAAAGGCACGGGCGAGCACTTGCAGGCCGCCGAGATTATAGCTATCGGCGTTACGGATATACGCTTATTGATTATCGGTATGCCGTATTCTTTCTCTATCTGCTCGCCTACTTTTACAAGGTCGCGGGCTTTCAGAGTTATTTTATCGTAAACTTTCTTACAGGCTTTGTCGATGTCGGGGTCGATGCAGTCGAGCAGCGAAATTCCCATAGTTATAGTGCGTATGTCAAGACATTCGTCCTGTATCATGCGTATGGTCTCGAGTATATCATACTGATTTATCATTATGCTTTCTTACCTTTCTCAAAAATGCAGAATATCAGATGTGGTGCATACAATTAAAGATGTCCTCGTGCATAGCCAGCACTTTCAGACCCCACTCGTTCTCGCCCTTAGCGGCAAGCTTTTCAGCCATATCGGCGAAGTCGATAGTAAGCTTAGAAATATCTACCAGCATTATCATAGCGAAGAGGTCTTCGATGACCGACTGTGTAACTTCGATAACGTTAGCGTTATAATTTGCGCACTCGGTGCTTACTTTTGCGAGTATGCCTACTGCGTCCTTTCCAATTACGGTAACTACTGCTCTCATGTTTATATACCATCCTTTCAGAATTTTGATTGTTATTTGTTTGTCCAAAAAACTACAAAAACATTATAACACACATTTGCCGAAATTGCAAGCGATTTTGCCGCCGCCGCCGAAAGATAAATTAACAAATTGTAAAATATCCCGCGCGGATATACGCCCGCAGCGGCGCTAAACGCCTTTTTTTGCTGACTTTGCGCGGTGTAAAGAGTTTGAAAAGGGCGCGTTAAATTTTGAAAAAGCTATTGACATCAGCGCGCGGGCGTGATAAAATAAAGAAAATTGCAATAGGCGATGTTTCAGAAAGTCATCGTACAGCAAATTTATTGACCACTTCGCCGCAGGGCGGAGAGTTGTGGAAACGGACAGCCCGGTCAAATGCCGAACGCTGCTTTTGAGATAAAAGCGGCTGGCAACTTCTGTTGCCTTATTGAAATTCATTTTATAAGTACGCCATATTATCGGCGGTCTTGAAAAAAAGCCCGCCCTTACTTGTGAAACGGTCAATAAGAGTAGTAAAAGTGTTTGCTATATAGACTCTTCTGAAAACCAATATGCAGAAAAATAACAGGCTTTCGCTTGTGCGCGTGTGGATAAGTTCCATAAAGCGGCGGGCGGGGGGCTTCATGCACGCAGGTAGAAAAAGCAATGTGGCTTTTTACCTGCTTTTTTTATTTTTACAAGGGGTGATGATAAGATCATGGAAAATAAGCTAAAGCTTTACGGCTTCAACAACCTTACAAAATCGCTCAGCTTCAATATCTACGATGTCTGTTACGCCAAAACTCAGCGCGAACAGCTGAAGTACATCGAGTATATCGACGAGCAGTATAATTCCGAGCGCATTACCGATATAATGACCCACCTTACCGAAATGATAGGCGCGCAGGTGCTGAGCGTATCGAAGCAGGATTACGACCCGCAGGGGGCTTCGGCTACGTTCCTCATAGCGGACGACACCATGATACCCGCGGGCGGCAACGAGATAGCGGCGCATTTAGATAAAAGCCACGTTACCGTGCACACCTACCCCGAGTTTCACCCGCACAACAGCATAGCTACCTTTCGCGTGGATATTGACGTTGCCACCTGCGGCAAGATAACGCCGCTCACCGCGCTTGATTATCTTATAGGCAGCTTCGACTCTGACATCATCACGATGGATTACCGCGTGCGCGGCTTTACCCGCAATATCGACGGCGAGAAAATATTCATCGACCACAACATCACCTCTATACAGGACTACATCAACGAGGAAACTTTGCAGCGGTACGACGCGCTTGATATAAACGTGTATCAGGCGAATATCTTCCACACTAAGATGCTGATAAAAGATCTGTACCTGCAAAATTATCTTTTCAACATCGACGCCGACGAACTGCCGCCGCGCACACGGCTTGAGATAAGCGACGCGCTGCGCCGCGAGATGATAGAGATATTCAGCGGAAGGAACGTGTATTAAAAAAATGAAAGATCAAAACACCGCGCCGCTTTATGAGGCGCTGCAAAAATTCAGACGTATGCGCGTAGTGCCTTTCGACGTGCCGGGGCACAAGCGCGGCAGGGGGAACGCCGAGCTTTGCGAATTTCTAGGGCAGAAGTGCATGGACGCCGACGTAAACTCTATGAAGCCGCTGGATAACCTCTGCCACCCCGTTTCGGTGATACGCGAAGCGGAAGATACCGCGGCGGAGGCTTTCGGCGCGGCGCACGCTTTCTTCATGGTGGGCGGCACTACCTCCGCCGTGCAGAGCATGATAATGTACGCCTGCAAGAGCGGCGATAAGATAATACTTCCGCGAAACGTGCACCGCAGCGCTATAAATTCGCTGATACTCTGCGACGCAGTGCCCGTGTACGTCAATCCCGAAGTGAACGACAAGCTGGGCATAGCGCTGGGCATGAGCGTGGCGCAGGTGGAAAAAGCCATAGAGGAGAACCCCGACGCCAAAGCCGTGCTCGTCAACAACCCCACCTACTACGGCGTATGTTCAGACCTAAAGCGCATAACCGAGCTGGCGCACTCTAAGGGTATGCTGGTGCTGGTGGACGAGGCGCACGGTACGCACTTCTACTTCGGCGAGAATTTTCCCATATCGGCAATGGCGGCGGGCGCGGACGCGGCCTCGGTAAGTATGCACAAATCGGGCGGCAGCCTTACGCAAAGCTCGTTTTTGCTGATGGGCAAGGCTATAAACAGCGACTATATGCGGCAGATAGTAAATCTTACGCAGACCACGAGCGCTTCATACCTGCTGCTTTCGAGCCTCGATATATCGCGCAAAAGGCTCGCGCTGCACGGCAAAGAGATATTCGCGAAAACGGTAGAGCTTGCCGAATACGCGCGCAGCGAGATAAACGATATAGGCGGCTACTACGCATTCTCAAAAGAGCTGATAAACGGCGACAGCGTTTTTGACTTCGATATTTCAAAGCTTTCCGTACACACCCTCTCGGTAGGGCTGGCGGGAATAGAGGTCTACGACCTGCTGCGCGACGAGTACGATATACAGATAGAGTTCGGCGATATTGGCAACATACTCGCTTACCTCTCGGTAGGCGACAGAAAGCAGGACGTAGAGCGGCTGATAAGCGCGCTGGCCGAGATACGCCGCCGCTTCGGCAAGTCGGGCGCGGGAATGCTCTCGCACGAGTACATAAACCCCACCGTGGCGCTAAGCCCCCGCAGCGCTTTTTACGCCGAGAAAGAATCGCTGCCGCTGGAGCAGACCTGCGGCAGGATATGCAGCGAATTTGTAATGTGCTATCCGCCCGGGATACCAATACTCGCCCCCGGCGAGCTTATCACGGCGGAGATAATAGAATACATAAAGTACGCAAAGGAAAAGGGCTGCTCGATGACGGGCACTGAGGATATAAACATCGAGCGGCTGAATGTTCTGAAAGGAGTGTAACGGAAAAATGGAATTATGGTTTACCGAGCGGCACACGCCGAACGTTAAGTTTTCCATCAAGGTAGACAGGCAGCTTTACAGCGGGTTCAGCGAATTTCAGCGTATCGACATCTTCGACTCAAAAGAATTCGGCAGATTTTTAACGCTCGACGGCTACATGATGCTTACCGAAAAGGACGAATTTATCTACCACGAGATGATAACTCACACGCCTATGGCGGTGCACCCTAACCCGAAGAACATACTCGTCATCGGTGCAGGCGACGGCGGCGTGGTGCGCGAGCTTACCCGCTACCCCGCGGTAGAGCGCATAGACCTAGTAGAGATAGACGAGCTGGTGGTAGAGGTCTGCAAGCAGTACCTGCCCACCACCGCCTGCCGCTTCGACGACCCGCGCGTACACATCTACTACGAGGACGGCGTGAAATTCATACGCCGCTGCGAAGACCTTTACGACGTTATAATAGTAGACTCTACCGACCCGTTCGGGCCCGGCGAGGGACTTTTCACAAAAGAATTTTACGGAAGCTGCTTTAAGGCGCTGCATGAGGACGGCATAATGGTCAATCAGCACGAAAGCCCGTTTTACTCCGAGGACGCGGCGGCTATGCAGCGTTCGCACAAGCGCATAGTAGAAAGCTTCCCGATAAGCAAGGTGTATCAGGCGCATATACCCACCTACCCCTCGGGACACTGGCTCTTCGGCTTTGCTTCAAAAAAATACCACCCCACCAACGATTACAACGGCACGCGCTGGAGTATGCTGGGTCTGAAAACGCGCTATTACAACCCCCGCCTGCACGCGGGTGCGTTCGCGCTGCCTAATTATGTAGAGGAGCTGCTGAGAGATGTTGAGTAAAAATATTAGCACATTCATAGCCTGCGACTGCGAATATGAGGACGCGCAGACGGTGCTCTTCGGCGCGCCTTTCGACGGCACTACAAGCTTTCGCCCCGGTACGCGCTTCGCTTCATCAGCCATGCGCAGCGAGAGTTTCGGGATAGAAACATACTCGCCGTATCAGGATAAAGACTTAGAGGACGTTTGCGTTTTCGACAGCGGCGACCTTGAGCTGCCCTTCGGCAGCCCCGAGCGCGCTCTCGAGATGATAGAAGAGCGTGCGGCGGAGATACTGGCGGACGGCAAGCGCCCCTGCATGATAGGCGGCGAGCACCTCGTTACGCTGGGCGCGGTGAGGGCTGTCGCGAAGAAGTACCTCGACCTGCATATTATACACTTCGACGCACACGCCGACCTGCGCGATGATTACCTGGGCGAGCAGCTTTCGCACGCCTGCGTACTGCACCGCTGCTGGGACATACTCGGCGACGGAAGGATATATCAATTCGGCATACGCAGCGGCGAGCGTGCGGAGTTCCGCTTTGCGGCTGAGCACACATACATGAACAAATTCAACTTCGACGGCATAGAAAAAGCTGTACAAAAAATTGGACAGCAGCCTGTATACTTCACCCTAGACCTCGACGTTATCGACCCCTCGGAATTTCCCGGCACGGGCACTCCCGAAGCGGGCGGCGTTAGCTTTAAAGAGCTGATGGGCGCGATAAAAGAGGTCGCTAAGCTGAATATCGTGGGCTTTGACGTGAACGAGCTTTCGCCCGTGTACGACCAAACGGGCCGCTCTACGGCGCTCGCCTGCAAGCTGCTGAGAGAGATACTGCTGTATTTCAGCAAGTAAAGAGGGGATACTATGGGGCTGTTTGATTTTTTAAAGAAGAAAGACAAAGCCGCGGCTGATACGGCGGCTAACACATCGGCTGAAACGTCAGACCGCGAAGCCGAGCTGAGAGCCGCGCGGGAAGCTTTAAATGAGATTAGGAAAAATACTTTTACGGACTGCGCTAGGCTTGAACTGACCGATACGAAGCCTGCGATATTTGAGAGCAAAGTCGGCGGTGCGGGCTATGTTCCGCGCGACGGCGATATACCGCAGGACAAAAACGGCAGACAGCTAAGGCTTTTGGCGCAGATAGACTGCTCGCAGGCAAGTCTGAAAGATCTCCCCGAAAGCGGGCTTTTGCAGTTTTGGATACTGAACGATGACCTTTGGGGGCTTTCTTTTGAGGACAACACCCGTCAGGATACTTTTCGGGTGATCTATCATAAAGACGTGGACAAGAGCGTTACCGAGGACGAAGTAAAGGCTAAGTTTAAAAAGAACGAGTTTGACGATAAAAACGTTATGCCCGTAAAAGGCGAATACGGCTTGAAATTTACTTCGGAAAGCAACGCTATGAGCTCGTATGACGCACGGTTCGAGAAGATCTTCTGCGAGTATTATAACGCCGCTGAGCCGCCGAAGCAGATAGACTCTTTCGCAGATCTGGACATAGACCCTTACGAAATAGCGGGCTATGAAAAGCTTTGCGAAGAAGCTTTTGGCCACAAGATCGGCGGCTACCCCGCATTTACGCAGGAAGACCCTCGCGAAGCGGACACCGACTACGACTTTCTGCTTTTGCAGCTCGACAGCGAGGACAGCAGTAGGATAATGTGGGGAGATTCGGGCATCTGCGGATTTTTCATAAACAGAGAGAAGCTCAAAAAGCTTGATTTTAGTGATGTTATTTACAACTGGGATTGTTATTAAATTATTATATGATCGGAAAGGAATGATCGAAAATGTCAAAAGCATTGATAATCGGCTGCGGCGGCGTTGCCTCGGTAGCTATCCACAAGTGCTGTCAGAACAGCGAGGTATTTGAGGGGATAATGATAGCCAGCCGCACGAAATCGAAGTGCGACGCGCTGAAAGAAAAGCTCGCCCCCACCACCAAGACCGTTATAGAAACGGCGCAGGTGAACGCAGACAACGTTGACGAGCTGATAGCGCTGATAGAGAGCTACAAGCCCGCGGTAGTGCTCAACCTCGCTCTGCCGTATCAAGACCTCACGATAATGGACGCCTGCCTTGCTACCAAGACCCACTACGTCGATACCGCGAATTACGAGCCTGAGGACACGGCTAAGTTTGAGTATAAGTGGCAGTGGGCTTACCGCGAGAAGTTTGAAAAAGCGGGCATCACCGCGCTGCTGGGAAGCGGCTTTGACCCCGGCGTTACGGGCGTTTTCTCGGCATACGCCATGAAGCATCAGTTCGACGAGATAAACTATATCGACATTCTCGACTGCAACGGCGGCGACCACGGCTACCCCTTCGCGACCAACTTCAACCCCGAGATAAACATACGCGAAGTTTCGGCAAAGGGCAGCTACATCGAGGACGGAAAATGGGTAGAGACCGAGCCGATGGAGATTAAGCGCGTTTACAACTTCAAGGGCGTGGGCGAGAAGGATATGTACCTCCTGCACCACGAAGAGTTGGAGTCGCTGGCGCTCAACATCAAGGGCATCAAGCGCATACGCTTCTTCATGACTTTCGGTCAGAGCTATCTCAACCATCTGAAATGCCTCGAGGACGTTGGCATGACCTCTATCGAGCCGATAATGTACGAGGGCAGACCGATAGTTCCGCTGCAGTTCCTCAAAGCCGTACTGCCCGACCCCGCTTCGCTCGGCCCGCGCACCGTCGGCAAGACGAACATCGGCTGCATTTTCCGCGGCAAAAAGGACGGCAAGGATAAGAATTACTATCTTTACAATATCTGCGACCATCAGGAGTGCTACCGCGAGGTAGGCTCGCAGGCGGTATCTTACACTACGGGCGTGCCCGCGATGATCGGCGCTATGATGATAATGACGGGCAAGTGGTCTAAGCCCGGCGTTTACAACATCGAGGAGTTTGACCCAGATCCTTTCATGGAAGCGCTGAACAAGTGGGGTCTGCCTTGGGAAGAGGACTTCGACCCCGTTCTGGTGGACTAAAACATGGCGGAAATATCAAATTCAGTCAGCAAAATACTAGCGGAAAGCGGCTTGAAAACGCCCTGCTACATCATCGACGAAGCGGCGCTTATCCGCAATTTGGAGATACTGGCGGGCGTTGAGAAACGCACTGGCTGCAAGATATTGCTGGCGCAGAAAGCTTTTTCCTGCTACTCGCTCTACCCGCTGATAGGCAAATACGTCAGCGGAACGGCTTGCAGCGGGCTGTTTGAAGCGCGGCTGGGCGCGGAGGAGATGGGCAAGGAGAACCACGTTTTCTCCGCCGCCTACCGCGAAAGCGAGATAGACGAGATAATCGCGAACTGCGGGCACATCATCTTTAATTCGTTCACTCAGCTCGACAGATACCGCGGCAGGGTGCTCGCGGCGGGGAAGAAGATAGGTCTGCGCGTGAACCCCGAGCTTTCCACGCAGGAGGGGCACGAGATCTACGACCCATGCTCGGCGCGCTCGCGGCTGGGCATACGCCTGCGCGATTTCCGTGCGGAAGATCTGGAGGGCGTTTCGGGACTGCATTTCCACACCCTCTGCGAGCAAAATTCCGACGACTTAGAGCGCACGCTTGCGGCTTTTGAGCAGAAATTCAGCGTGTATTTAAAAGGCATGGAGTGGGTGAATTTCGGCGGCGGACACCATATCACGCGCGAGGATTACGACATTCCGCGGCTTGAGCGGTGCATTTTGCATATACAGGAAAAATACGGTGTGCAGGTATACCTCGAGCCGGGCGAAGCTTTCGCGCTCAACGCGGGCTGGCTGGCGACCGAGGTGCTCGACATCGTGAACTGCGATATGCCGACGGCGATACTCGATACATCGGCGGCCTGCCATATGCCCGACGTGCTCGAAATGCCCTACCGTCCGCCGCTTGCGGGCGCGGGCGAGCTGCATGAAAAGGCACACGACTACCGCCTGGGCTCGCAGACCTGCCTTTCGGGCGACTTCATCGGCGAATATTCGTTTGACGAACCGCTGACGGTCGGCAGCAGGCTGGTTTTCGGCGATATGGCGATATACTCTATGGTAAAAAATAACACTTTTAACGGTATGCCGCTGCCAGATATTCTGCTTCTGAAAACGGACGGCAGCTTTGAAACGCTGAAAACTTTCGGCTACGAAAATTTCAAATGCAGGCTGTAAATCAGACGGCGCGGCTTCGGCTGCGCTGTTTTTTTGCAGATTTTTCCGTTAATCAAATTCCGCACGATGGTGAATAATAAGCGTAACACCATCGAAAGGAATGATAAAATATGAAACAGAAAATCTGCCTGATCATGACAGCCGCGGCTATGCTTGCGACGGGTTGTGCGGCGGCCGATAACGATACCGCCGACCGCAGCGGCAACACGGCGGGGAGCACGTCTGCCGCGAAAGAGACCGCACGCACGACTATGGACAGCGCGGCGGTAGAGCCGGTGCAGGGCGGCGCTCTCTCGACCGAAAAACACGGCTACGGCCAGGGCGTTCAGCTGGACGATAAGAACCGCCCGACGGGCGCGCTTGATTTTAACGCAAACTACGGAAAATACGGGGCAACGGCACTGCGCGAGGACAAGAAAAATATACTGCTTACATTCGACCAAGGGTACGAAAACGGCAACACCGCGCAGATACTCGACACGCTGAAAGAGAAGAAAGTAAAGGCGGTATTTTTCCTGCTTCAAGACTACGCCGAGCGCAACCCAGAGCTGGTACAGCGCATGATAGACGAGGGGCACATAGTCGGCAACCACTCGGTAAGCCACTACTCTATGCCCGACTTATCGGTGGAGGAATGTCGGCAGGAGATAGAGGGATTACAGGAATATATGAAACAAAATTTCGGCGTTACTATGAAGCTCTTCCGTCCGCCGATGGGCGAGTTTTCAGAGCAGTCGCTCAGCGTGACTAAGGACTGCGGGCTGAGCACGATGCTCTGGAGCTTCGCCTACGCCGACTGGGACGTGAACGCCCAGCCCGACCCCGCGCAGGCTAAGGAAAAGCTGATCGGCGCGGCGCACGAGGGCGCGATATACCTCCTGCACTCGGTATCGCAGACCAACGCCGAGGTGCTGGGCGAGGTCATCGACGGCATACGCGACGAGGGCTTTGAGTTTGAAAAATTAAAGTAAGCGGTGATCCCGTGCTGCGTTCGGCGGCGCGGGATATTTTTTGATTACAGTTTGGTAAAAGCGGCGGTTTGCGCGCCAAAACGCTTGACAAACTCGGGAAAGTGTGGTATATTTAAAATGGCAGATTGTATGAACTCTTTTTGTCGATATTTTTACTGTTTTGGTGAACGTTCATGCAGACTGTCATACCAAAAGAAATTAACAGGAACAAAAGTATATAACTTCATTTAAGGAGGACACTTACTATGATGAAAAAATCTTTTCTTACCCCCGTGCTTTCGGGCGTTCTTGCGCTTACGGTAGTAGGCTCGGGCGCGGCATATTACTTTGAATTTGTAAAGGACAGCGGCGACGGCAAGGCAAAGACGGCTGACGAAAGCAGTCAGTCGGGCGCAGTTACCATCGACGAGGCGGCCAAGAATATCGAAGCCCAGCTCGATAAGGCGCAGCAGCTCGCAAAGGGCGAGTACAACGGCGCTTACACCGCGCAGGTAACTTACAAGCCTTCGCAGAGCGTTAGCGATACCGTAGGCCTCAGCACCCCGCTTTCCGATATTTCCGTTTCGGTAGAGGCTAAGCAGAAGGACAAAATGACTTCCGTAAACTACGGCTTCAACTATGGCGCAAATTCCGTTATCTCGGCTAACATGGTCATCGACAACGCCAACGAAACTGCGTATTTCCAGATACCCGAGTTCTCTGACGCTTACCTTACGGGCAATGCTGACGACCTCGCGGCGCTGGTGCAGGAGTACGCTTCCGCGGCGGGCACTGGCACTGTTTTCGACGATGATTACAGCAGCTATGATTTTGACGATTACGATTCCGACGATTCTTACGAGGCTTCGTCTTACACCGCCGACATGATGGCTTCTCCCGCGGCGGGTCTTTCAGACCTGAACGTTGACGCGCTTTCCGATATTGATTTCAGCGCTCTGCTCACCGACCTCGAAACTTACGGCGACACCATCAAGGAGAACGCTCCCGAAGCTGCCGACGGCGCTGACAAGACCGGCGAGATCGACGGAAAATCTTACACCCTCACCACCAAGACCTACACCATCACAAAAGATGACGGCAAGAAGATAGTTCAGGCAGTGGCTGATAAGGCTAAGGCTGACGAAACGCTCAAGAGCGCTATGACAAGCGCAGGTCTTTCCGAGGACGACTACAATTCGATGTGGGACGAGATGGTAACGAGCTTTGATAACAGCGATGATGGTTTCCCTCAGACTTTCGACGTTTACTACAATGGCGATGAAGTTCAGGGCTTTAAGGCCGAGGGCGGCGGCGACAGCTATCAGATCATCAATTACTCGACCGACAAGCAGATGATACTTGATTGGAAGCTGAATTCCGACGGCACTGACGAATTTGTAGCAGCGGGCGCAGTTGACATCGACGGCGACACCGTAAACGGCTCGGTAAAGATGACCATGAACGATTCGGACGAAACCACAAACGTTACCGCTACATATGATAACCTCACCGCTACCGAAGATTCGCTGACGGGCAAAATTACCATCGACATGAACGACTCCAGCGACAAGATCAACATGGTATACGACTTCAACAACAGCGGCAATAACCTCGACACCAACATCACGCTGAACGCTAACGATACCGACCTCGGCACTATCGCGATCACCGCGCAGGAGACCGACGCTTCGGACATCACTGTTCCCAGCGGCACTATGTACAACATCAGCGACGACGACCAGCTTGACCAGTACGTTTCTTCGATGAAGGCTGACGCATGGCTCGACTCGCTCAAGAGCACTCTCGGCGAAGAGCTTTACAACCTCATTTTCAACGCCCAGATAGCCGGCAATACCGACAGCGACTTTTCGGCGACTGCTTCTGCATCACCCGCGAAAAGCTACCTTGACGCTTGATGATCGACAATTGAAAATTTCCTAAAGGGCGGCGCTTTGCCGCTCTTTTTTTGCGCATTTTTATCCGCCCAGCCCTTGCAATCGCCGCGAATATGTGCTATAATTATATTGTATAATTTTTTGAAAGGAAGAAATAATCATGGAATTTAAGTTTTCAGAAAAAGTATCTCACTTACAGGCTTCTGCTATTAGAGAGATATTGAAATATTCGGCAGACCCGCAGGTAATTTCCTTTGCCGCAGGTTCGCCCGCACCCGAGGCTCTGCCCGCTAAGGAGCTGGAAGAGCTTTCTAAAGAGCTGCTCGCAGAAGAGCCTTCCGTGGCTTTTCAGTACGGCCTTACCGAGGGCTACACCCCTCTGCGCGACGAGGTGAAGAAGATTCTCAAAGACCGCGGCGTTTTTGACCCCGAGTATGACGAAGTTATCATCACCAGCGGCGCACAGCAGGCTAACGAGCTTTCCGCTAAGGTGCTCTGCAACGAGGGCGATGTTATTTTGGCTGAGAAGCCCAGCTTCATCGGCTCGCTCAATGCTTTCAAATCTTACCACGTTGACCTCAAAGGCGTTACCCTCGAGAGCGACGGTGTGAACCTCGCCGAGCTGGAGGAGAAGCTGAAAGAGGGCGGCGTAAAGCTGGTTTACCTTATCCCGAACTTCCAGAACCCTACCGGCAACACCATGTCGTGGGAAAAGCGCAAGGCGGCTTTTGAGCTTTGCAAGAAGTACGGCGCTATAATCCTCGAGGACAACCCCTACGGCGACCTCCGCTTCGCAGGCGAGGACGTTAAGAGCATAAAGACCCTCGATACCGACGGCAGCGTTATCTACTCGGGCACATTCTCGAAGATACTCTCGCCCGGAATAAGAGTAGGCTACGTTTGTGCGCACAAGGAGATCGTGCAGAAGATAGTAGTCTGCAAGCAGGTAGCCGACGTTCACTCGACTATGTGGTCGCAGATGCTGGCTTACCGCTTCCTCAAAAAATACGACCTCGAAGAGCATCTGGCTAAGCTGCGCCGCGTTTACGAGCACAAGACCAACCTCATGCTGAGCGAGATAGATAAGAACTTCTCTTCCAAGATCACCCATACCAATCCGCAGGGCGGACTCTTCATTTGGTGCACTCTGCCCGAGGGCGTTACTACTCAGCAGATGGTAGATTTCTGCACCACCGCGGTAAAGGACTACAAGGTGGCGATAGTTCCCGGCACGGCTTTCAATATCAATAACGACGACGAGAGCCGCTCGTTCAGAATGAACTTCTCTACGCCTACCGACGAGAACATCATAAAGGGCTGCGAGATACTCGGCAAGCTCTCGAAAGAGATGTTCGGCGAATAACGCGCTTTTATGACGGCGCTTTTTAAAGACGCGCTGCGCGAGATAAGGCGCTCGTTCGGCAGATTTATGTCGGTGTTCCTTATAATCGCGCTGGGCTGCGGCTTTTTTACGGGCATAAAAGCCTCCTGTCCCGATATGATACTCACCGCCTCAGACTACTTTGAGCAGAGCAGACTTATGGATCTGCGCCTGCGCTCGAACATCGGCGTCAAGTCGAAAGACATAGCGGCGGTTCGCTCGGCGGAGGGGGTAGAGGGCGCGTGCGCGGGGTATTCTAAGGAATTTTATTACAATTACGATCAGCGCAACGTTGTCCTAAAAGCTATCTCGATAAATTCAAACGTCGAGAGCGGCGGCGTGAACGACCTGAACGTGCCCGTTTTGCAGGAGGGCAGATTGCCGACTGCGAAGAACGAGTGCGCGGTGGAAGTGAAGATCGGCGCGCCCGATACATTTAAAATAGGCGAAAAGATAACGCTGAAAACCCCGAACAGCTCGGAAAAGGTGACCGATACGCTGGCTTACGACACTTTCGAGATAGTCGGCGTGGTGATCTCGCCGCTGTACATCGGCTTCGAGCGCGACCATTCGTCCATCGGCGACGGCAGCGTAAACAGCAATATTTTCCTGCCCGAAGAGAGCTTTGTGTGCGATTATTACACCGATCTGTACGTTCGGCTGGAGGGCATGAGCGGGTACGAACCCTTTTCGGAGGAGTACAAAAAGCAGACGGAAAAGCGCGGAGCGGCGGCTGTGAAAGCTTTTGAAGAGAGCGTTTCGCAGCGGTACGAGGGTATGAAAAACTCGGCTCAGCAAAAGACCGACTATGCGCAGGGCGAGATAGAAACGCTGGAAAGCGTGCTCTCCGCCGACGTGGGCAGCCTTTCGGCGCTGCATGAAAAGGCGCTTGCGGCGGCCGCTGAGCTGCAAAAAAAGTACGCTCAGCAGGAGCAGAATTTTCAGAAAGTTCTGATAAAATCGCAGCTTATGCAGACCAACGAAAAGGCGGATATGCTGGCGGCGCTTATCGGCGATACTGACGGCAGTGTGCGCAAGGGCTATTCAGAGCAGCTCGAGCAGGCGAAAACTGAGCTTGCGGCGGCGAAAGAACAGCTTGAAAACGCGGCGCAGCTAAAATTTTACAATCAAACGCGCTTTGACCTCAGCGATTACGAGGGCTACCGCGACGATGCGGAAAAGATAAACAACGTTTCCAAAGTATTCCCGATGTTCTTCATACTGATAGCGGCGCTGGTCTGCCTAACGACCATGACGCGAATGGTGGAGGAACAACGGACGGTCATAGGCGTTTACAAGGCGCTGGGGTATGGTGAGATACATATTCTGGCAAAATACATGATATACGGCGCGCTGGCTTCGCTGACGGGAAGCTGTATCGGCGCGGCGGCAGGATTGCAGATATTTCCAAGACTGATAATTCGCACCTACCGCATAATGTACAATATCCCCGGCGCGGTAACGCCTTTCCGACCGGCGTATATGCTGGCGGCGGCGTGCGTTTCGGTACTGCTGACCTGCGCAGCGGCGGCGTATTCCTGCCGCAGAGAACTGCGCGCGCAACCTGCCGAGATAATGCGCCCGAAAGCCCCCGCGGCAGGCAGGCGAGTGCTGCTGGAAAAAGCACCCGCTATTTGGAACAAACTGAGCTTTCTCATGAAAGTAACGGTGCGAAATCTGCTGAGGTACAAAAAGCGCTTTTTCATGACGGTCATAGGCGTGGCGGGGTGCACGGCACTGATAATCACTGGCTTCGGCTTGAAAAATTCGGTGTCCGCGATAATTGACAAGCAGTTTGGCGAGATATTCCGCTACTCGGCGATAGTAGCGCTGAATACAGATTCTGACAACGCATACAAAGCCGTGGAGGACTGCAATGGCGTGAAATACAGCAAATCGGCGTTTTCCATGGCGGTAGAAGCGGACGGCGGCGGCGAGGGTTACTCGGCGACGATAATCGCGGCGGACGGTCTGAAAGACAGATATGTGCAGATGAAGCGGCCCGACGGCAGCGACATCGACCCCGAAAAGGGAGTAGTGATAACACAAAAGCTGGCAGATATGTGCGATCTTTCCGAGGGCGACACGATCGGCTTTACCGACCCCGACGGCGACAGATATGAAGCCGAGATCGGCGGGATAATGCAGAATTTCGCGCTGAATTACATATTTATGACAGACGCGCAGTACGAAAAGGCGCTTGGCAAAAAGCCGCAGGATAACATTGCTCTGCTAATCACGGATAATTCTGTAAGTAATGAAAGCGTGAAAAACGAGCTTATCTCAGACGAGCGGGTGCTGGGCGTGACCTTCAAGTACGACTCGGCGAAAAGCTTCATGCGCTCGATCGAAAGCATGAACGCGATAGTGCTGCTGCTGATAGTCTGCGCGGCGTTCCTAGCGGCGACGGTGCTGTACAATTTGGCAAACATTAACATTACCGAGCGTATGCGCGAGCTGGCGACGGTGAAGGTGCTGGGCTTTTACGACGGCGAAACGGCGGCGTACATCTACCGCGAAAGCGTTATCTCGACGGCGATCGGCATAATTATCGGGCTGGGGTTGGGCAAACTGCTGCACTATTTCGTAGTCGTGACCGTTGAGGTCGAGGCGGTCATGTTCATACGCGAGCTGAACGCGGCTTCATACATCATCGGCGCGCTGCTGACGGCGGTTTTCGCCTGCATCGTGAACGGAGCGCTGTATTTTAGGCTGCGGAATATTGACATGGCGCAGTCTTTGAAATCCATAGAATAAAATAACTGTATAATGCAGTAACAATAAACAAATTTATAGGAGGAAAATACCATGGAAAAATTTGAAATGATCACCGCAAAACTGAGCGAAAATATCGGCTCTATCAAGAAAAAACTGGATACTTTTGTATCTAAGGACGAGGCATTTTGGATGTCGATCTCGATGTTCCTTTTCGGCGTGATCGTCGGAATGCTCATCTCGCCGCGCAAAAACAAGACCACGACCATCGGCAGCAACAATGTCAGCTACGAGGGCGAGGACTACCTTGACGACTGCTGCGACGACGAGTGCGAATGCTGCGAATGTGAATAATTTACAAAAAAGGCGTGCGAGGGCGGCGTATGACCGCCTTTGCGCTTTTTTGAAAGGAAGATAAAAATGAAATTAGGAATGGTAGGTCTGCCTAACGTTGGCAAATCGACACTTTTTAACGCGCTTACAAACGCCGGTGCTGAGAGCGCAAACTACCCCTTTTGTACTATTGAACCAAATGTTGGCATAGTTAGCGTGCCTGACGTGCGCCTTGAGAAGCTGCGCGATATGTACAACCCCGAGAAGTTTACGCCTGCGACGCTGGAATTTGTTGACATTGCGGGACTTGTAAAGGGTGCTTCTAAGGGCGAGGGACTCGGCAACAAGTTTTTGGCAAATATCCGCGAAGTGGACGCTATCGTGCACGTTGTCCGCTGCTTCGAAAATGACAATATTATCCACGTTGACGGCAGCATCAACCCCCGCCGCGACATCGAGACCATCGACCTCGAGCTGATATTCTCAGACGTCGAGCTGATCGAGCGCAAGCTTGACCGCACGAAAAAGGCGATGAAGGGCGACAAATCGCTCGCGCCGCAGGTGGAATTTCTCGAGGAATTGAAGGCTTTCATGGAGGAGGGCAAGGCGGCGCGCGCTTTCGAGATGACCGACGAGCAGCGCGAATGGCTGAAAGAGACCCCGCTTCTCTCGCTGAAACCCGTTATCTACGCAGCGAACCTTTCGGACGAGGATTTCACGAACGGCGTTGAGAAAAACGAGCACTACAACGAGGTCTGCGAGATCGCAAAGGCTGAGGGCTCGGCGGTTTTCCCGATCTGCGCGCAGCTCGAAGCGGAAATTTCTGACATGACTGACGAAGAAAAGGAGATATTCCTCTCTGACCTCGGTCTGGAGCAGTCGGGTCTTGACCGAATTATCAAGGCGGGCTACTCGCTTCTGGGACTTATTTCCTACCTCACCGCAGGTCAGCCCGAAGTTAGGGCTTGGACGATCAAAAAGGGCACGAAAGCTCCGCAGGCGGCGGGCAAGATCCACTCCGACTTCGAGAAGGGCTTTATCCGCGCGGAAGTTGTGTCATTCGACGACCTGATGGCTTGCGGCTCGATGACGGCGGCTAAGGAAAAGGGTCTCGTGCGCTCTGAGGGCAAGGAGTACGTTATGCAGGACGGCGACATAGTTCTGTTCCGTTTCAACGTCTGAAAATATAAAAATATGAAACTGAAAATATAGAGAAATAAAAGGCGAGGAAGATAAACAAATAGGAAAATTTGTTTATGAATGGATTGATTATTTTATGCGAAAAACAAAACTGACTGCCGCATTTTGCGCTCTCTGTTTTGCTGCTTCCGCGCTGACGGGAGGGGTATCGGCGGAGTCCTCAAAGGCGGAAAACGCTGCACCGAGCGGCGTTTTTGAAGTCACGATCGACGGCAGCACCTGCGACACGGCGGAAAACGGTGCTTACCGCGGGTTCGGCTACATATCGGCGAACAACTCTTCGCGCCTGCTGCTGGACTACATGGACGAGCAGCCCGAAGCGTATCAAAAGCTGCTGAACTGGCTGTTTGACCCGAACGGAGCTGTCAGAATGACCCATTTGAAGATCGAAATGGGCGCAGATGTCAACTCTTCGAGCGGTACAGAGCCGTCTACGATGCGTTCTGAGGAAGATACTGCCAATGTTACGCGCGGCGCGGGCTTTAGGCTGGCGGCGGACGTCAAGGCTATCAACCCCGACGTTACGCTTGAACTGCTCTCATGGGGTGCGCCGGGTTTCATAAAAAATGGCAAAGGCGTTGACGGCGTTCGCGAGCTGAGGTACAAGTGGTTCAAGCAAACGCTCGACGCGGCTTACGAAAAATACGGGCTGGAATTTGACTACGTTGCGCCGAATTTCAACGAAAAATCTATCGACACGGGCTGGATAAAATACTTCGCAAACACGCTTCATTCGGAAAAGGACACACCGTATGAATATAAGAATATTAAGATAGTTGCCGCCGACCAAGACGCGCGCTACGACCTCGCTTCGATGATGCTGGAGGACAAAGATCTGATGAACGCGATCGACGTCATCGGCATCCACTACACCTCGACGGCAGACGAAAACACGCTGAAATGCCGCGACAAGTACGGCAAGGAGCTTTGGTACAGCGAGGGTCTGCCGCCCGCGGGCGAGGCAAAATACGCCGCGACGGCCGACGGCTCGGGCATTTCGGGCGTGAACAGTATGCTCGACGTGGCGGGGCGCATCATAAATATGTA
This sequence comes from Ruminococcus sp., assembly GCA_048252855.1. Lineage (GTDB taxonomy): Bacteria > Bacillota > Clostridia > Oscillospirales > Ruminococcaceae > YE71. Next base: position 3,995 of record DBEZOM010000246.1, on the reverse strand, counting down.
CCCCAACGGCGGCTACACGATGTACGAATTTCAGCCGCCCGTCGCCGCCTATTACAGCGGCGCGACCTACTATCCGAAGCAGCTCATGACGGCAAATCAGCCGTGGTCGGGCGCTTTGGAGGCGGGCGCGGGAATGTACCTCTGCGAGCATTTCAGCCTGTTCACCGAAAAGGGCTGGCAGTTTGTGGAGAGCGCGTGCGCGGGCGACGGCAAAGAGGAAAACCATGTGCTTTCCGAAACGACGAACAACATCATGACCCTCGCCGACCCCGAAACGGGCGACTACTCGGCGGTTCTGGTGAACAACACGTCCACTGAGCGAAATTATACTTTTACGGTGAAAAATCTCAACCAAGCGGCTTCCGCCGTGCAGGTATGGGAAACTCGCGGGCCGGACGATGGCGCTTACAACGAGAATTATTTCAAGAACATCATGGCAATAGAGCCTGAAAAGTCCTCTGATGGCTATACATACCAGCTTTCTGTGAAGCCGTATTCAATGGTGACGATCTCTACGCTGGAAGTGCAGCCCATTGATCTCACCGACGATACCCCTCAGGAACGGCTGGCTCTGCCGTATTCGGACGATTTTGAGTACGCCGACAAGGCTGAGAATTATCTGGAAAATCGCGGAAATGCGCCTCGCTACACCACCGATCTGGGCGGTGCTTTCGAGGTCGAGCAGACGGACGAGGGCAACGTGCTGACTCAGCAGATCACGGACGATCTGCGCGGCATTGAGTGGGGCATGACTCCCGAGCCGGTGACCACGCTAGGCGACGATACCTGGGCAAATTACACGGTGAGCGTGAAGGTGAAGCTTGACGAAAACGGCGACGAGGAGTGCTACGCGGGCGTGGGTCTGCGCTACATCAACGCTTCGGCGAAGCTTTCACGCAGCGGCTATCGGCTCGAGCTTGTGCGCACGGGCGACTGGCGGCTTTGCAGCAATTCCGAAACGCTCGCGGAAGGCAAGCTGGACAAATTTGACCCCGCGATTTGGCACACTTTGTCAGTTACAGCGCAGGGCGATGTGCTCACGGCGGCGGCCGACGGCGTGCAGGTGGCTTCGGTAACGCTGGAAAATGCGGCGGTTTTCTCGGGCAGAGCAGCGCTTTTCAGCTCCTACGACCGCAACAGTTTCGACGATCTTTCGGTGCTGCCCACCGACATGACGAACTACATCGTGCGCTGCGACGAGCTGGACGGCAGTGTAAAATTTGACGGCGATTGGGAACACAACGCTATGGATAGTTTTACCAATCACAACCGCACCGCCTCATACGCTTCTGACGGAAGCACGGCGGAGTTTGAATTTGAGGGCGACAGCGCGGCGCTCATCGGCACGGCGAACGAAGCGGTCATTTCCGTTGAGCTTGACGGCGAGGTGGTCGCGGACAAGATCACGGTCAACAGCGGCTCGAAGCAGGCGTTTTGGCGGCGCTACGGGCTGGGCATGGGCGACCACAAGCTGAAATTTACGGTACATTCCGGCACGCTCGGCTTCGACGCTTACGAGTACGGAAGCATGACGGTTCTGCAAAACGGCGACCCCGAGGGCGGTATGCTGAACGAGAGCGGCGCGGAAAAATCGGCGATCTCAAACGAAAAGCAGACTGCGAACAAGCGCTCAACTGCGGCGATCGCGGCTGTTATCGGCGCGGCGGCGCTGGCGGCGATAATCCTCAGCGTGAGAAAAAAGCGTAAAAACAAAGCATAAATGAGAAACGGACTTGCAAATACAAGTCCGTTTTTTTGTACATATTCAAATTTAACCGCGGCTGAAAAATGTGTATTTGACTATCGCGAACCACTCGCGCACCCAGTAGGTCGGGGCGTAGCGCGGCTCGGTTTTGGCGGAAACGGCGTAGAGCGAAAGCCCCAGCCGCCTGCCAAGCATCGCGGCACGGTACTGGTGAAAGCTGTCGGTCGCGGCGGCGACGGTCTGCGGCAGGTCGGCGGCATTGATGATCTCGAGCGAAAAGCGCAGGTTTTGCATCGTGTCGCGCGAACGACCCTCCATGTAAATTCGCGAGGAATCAAGTCCGAGTTCGACGAGGTAGTCGCGCATCGCCTGCGCCTCGCTGATCTTCTCGTCCGCGCCCTGCCCGCCCGAAACTATGCAGACGGCGCGCGGATTTTCGCAGAGGTAGTCGTAAGCGGCGGCGAGTCGGCGGCGAAGCATTCGCGTGGGACGCGTGCCCTTTACGCGACAGCCGAGCACGATAACGGTGCAGGGCAGGGAAGTAGGCGGGCGGCGGCGCTGGGCAATATACATTTTTATGCTGAGCTGGGTAAAATAGACTATCGCGATCAGCATTAGCGTGCAGATCAGGACTACCAATGCGAACTGCAGCGTGCCATTTTGCGCAAATCGGCAGACGGCGGCGTTCACTGTTTGGAAATATACGGTATATATAAACAACAGCACACCGCCGAAAATTCCCGCGGCGTTGCCCGAGCACACGCGCGGGAGCGGCACACAGAAAATTGATACGATGTATGCAGCTAACATTATCGCTATATTTTGCAAATAAAAAACTCCTTTTTGAGGTCATATACGCTATTATACCACAGTTTCGCGCGATTTACAAGGTATAATTCGCGGCGGCGCGGGAAAAATATGCTGAAAAGAGAGGAGTTTTGGCGATGAACGATTACAAAGATCTATCCGAATTGCTTGAATCTGACAGCGGAGCAATGCGCTTTTATAATTCGCTGCCGATGAGTTTACAGCAGAAAATGCACCGCGGCGGGGTGGGCGCGTTTGCCGAACTTTACAGCGCGGCGGGCGGCGGCATACCGAAGCGCCGTGAAACGCTCGACCCTGCCGCTTCCGCGAACGAGTGCACGGGGCTGATACCCGCGGGTGGCGAGCTTAGCGAGGAGAACTGGGTGAAGTATAATAATTTGGAGATTTTCGGCACTGGTGAAAATAAAAGCCTTAACTAAAAAACACTTGACAACGCCGCATAAAATGTTATAATTATCATAGGGGAGTGCCGCGGCGCGACCCAATTTGCAAACGAAATGGTGATATGACTTGAAAAAAGCAGTTACACTTGCAGATATAGCTAAAGAGTGCGGCACGAGCAATGTTACTGTGTCGAAGGCGCTGGCGGGAAAATCGGGCGTCAGCGAGGCTTTGCGCGAGAAAATTCGCGCGGCGGCTGAGGAGATGGGCTACGTCGGCGTGAAGTCGAGCGCGAAAACAGGCAGCGCGGTCGGCGTGCTGATACCGACGAAATTTATAAATCCTAACGGCTCGTTCTACTGGGCGCTCTACAACGCCCTCGTTGCGCGGCTGAAACGCGAAAATATGTACTGCATAATGGAAAATCTGGATCAATCTGACGAGGATGCCCTGCTGCTTCCGCGAATGGCGGACGACCCGAACATCGCGGCGATTATCTCGCTGGGTCAGCTTTCCACCGATTACGCGCGCCTGCTGCATGAAAATGTCAGCGACCTGCTTCTGCTCGATTATTACGTTCCCGAGCTGGAGGTGGACGCCGTGGTCACGAACGGTTTCAGCGGCGGGTACAAGCTCGCCTCCTACCTTGTGAAAATGGGGCACACGCGCATCGGCTTTATCGGCAGTAAAATGGCAACAACAAGTATTTTTGACAGATATATGGGCTATCTCAAAGCGCTTATCGAGAACGGCTTGCCGATTCGCGAGGATTGGGTCATCGACGACCGCGACAACCGCGACTTTATCACGATGAGTTTTCCGCGGGATATGCCGACGGCTTTCGTCTGCAACTGCGACGAGGCGGCGTTCCACGCGATAAAGCAGCTTCGCGACCTCGGCTACTCCGTCCCACAGGACATCTCGGTGGTCGGTTACGACAATTATTTGATTTCCGAGATCTGCGACCCCACCATCACCACGATAAACGTTGACTCTGAGCAGATGGCAGACGTTGCCGTTTCCGCGCTGATGGAGCGCCTTGCCGACCCCTCCGCGCCACCGCAGGTGCACACTATAGATG